>JAZLKT010000060.1:0-16956 GCA_045597785.1 Candidatus Cryptobacteroides sp. | reverse complement strand
TGTCGATTACTCCAGGTTCGGCGAGGTCGAGCAGAGCCTTCACTTCGTCAACGGGAATTTCCTTCTCCCACTCGAAGCGTGCGGCGCCGCTGGCGTTGCCAATACCCTTTACGGTAATGTAACCCTTCTCACCTTTTACGCGGATGCGTACGGTGCGCTCGGGGACAGAGCAGAGATAGCCCTGAGTGATGCGTGTGGCCTTGAAGGCGTCGTTCTTGAAGCACTCGCACTTTACGAGGAACTTCTTCTCGATTTCCTGTGCCATAGCCTACTCGTTTGCAAGGGGTTTGTCCGACATACCGATGACGCGCTTGATGGCCTGCAGGTAGTTGATGTTCTCAACGCCCTCGAGACCGCAGTCGGCGACCGTCTTCTTGATGTCTTCTATCTCTGTCGACTCGGAGTTGATGGTAACGACCTTTGCTCCGTTGATGAGCACATTGCCCACCTCGCAGATGGTATCGTTGACCATATAGCCGAAACGCTGCTTGTGAACACGCACTGCAGCGAGGTCGGGATTGGCCTTTACCATTGCGATGAACTCGTCGTAGCTGTACTCGTCCTTTGTGAGGGCGGGCATCTCAACCATGAATGCGGGGAAAACTTCCTTTTCGAGCACTTCCCTGCTGATGGGGAACTCACCCTTCATAAGGGGGTTCCACTGCTCAAAACCGTCAACGGTCTGGACATATGTCTTGATATCCATCTTGCCGTTACGGATTTTGGTATTGTTGATATCGTTCTTGCG
The DNA here is from genome assembly GCA_045597785.1 of Candidatus Cryptobacteroides sp. Taxonomy (GTDB): domain Bacteria; phylum Bacteroidota; class Bacteroidia; order Bacteroidales; family UBA932; genus Cryptobacteroides. Next base: position 16,208 of record JAZLKT010000060.1, on the reverse strand, counting down.
TGAAATTATATAGATCTCGTCGCTTTCGCGCTCCCATACCTTTTCAGGTACGGGAACGGAAAGACGGGCCATTCTCTTGTGTGCCTCGCAGAAGCACTGACCGAAGCTGCGGAATTCGAAGCGCGGTTTGGAGATTTCGCCTATTTTGAGTTCTGCCATGATTACATCGCGTTAGAAATATCTTTAACCTTCTCACCGTTGGCAGCGCCGGGTGTCTCGACAGCGTAAACGAACTCGCCGGTTCCGTCGGGAACGCGTGAGAAGCTGTACTCGGTCTCTTCAGGGAGTGTAACATCCCATTCAACTGAATCGCAACGAACGAATGCGTCAATTGAAGCGCCGCTGGCGTCGAAGATCTCGATCTTCACGTTCTTCTTGGCAGAAAGACCGCCTGCGAAAGTATAGTTTGCATCGGGATTCTCAAGAGTTGTCTTGTTGCTGTAGAGGATAAGGAATGCTTTGGCGGCAAGCGTCTGGCCTTCAGTTCCTGTCCAGAGAGAGCCATCCTCTTCGTTCTTGATGAATGTAACGCCCTCGAGGTCAACGGCCTTGTCGGAGATGTTGTAAAGCTCGACGAACTTGGCGTTTCCGCTGACTTCGTTGATTACGAGGTTACCCTTGGCGGCAGCTACTGCATCACCGGTTTTTTCGGGTCCCTTGGGAGTGGTAGTCTCATTGTTGCAAGCTGCGCATGCTACGAGAGCTGCGAGAATAAAGAAATACTTTTTCATAATTGTTGAATGATTAAAAAATATTGTTTGTTAAAAATCTATTTCGAAACGGAGTGATACCATATTCAGGTTGACGCCGCCTTCACCTGAAACCTTCCTGGGGTCACGGGTCGGCTTGCCGTCGGTATCGAGGCCGCAGATGAACTTGTTGCCCTTGCCGGAAGCGAACTGGTCGTTGTCGGTGTACTGATAATCAAGCATCACCTTCACGTGGTCGTTGATGTAGTAGTTTACGCCAAGCGCGTAGCCCATAGCGGAGCCGCCCATAAGGAGTTTGCCGGCCATTTCGTAGCTTGCATCGTTCCAGTACTTCATATCGGCGTTGAAATCAACCCTTTCGACACGTGCGCAGAGTTCGATGTCACCCCAGTCCTGCCCGCGCTTTACGCGTGTGAACTTGGCTCCGTTGCTGTCGTAGCGCTGTGTGCCGCCGAACAGGAGCCAACCGGCCTGAACATACCATCCGCCGAAGTTCTTGGTAAGACCTGTTCCGGCGACGAGTTCCTTCTGAAGGGTAGTCTGGTTACCGATGTAGGCAGCCTCATAACGGAGTCCCTTCCAGTATCCGGCGAACTCGGCTGTGTAGAGGAGGTCGTGGTGAACCTTGCCGAAGTCTCCGGTATCGATATATTTCTTGCGGTTGATGCTGGTGGTGTTACGGGTGCTGAAGCGGTCGTAAAGATATACTTCGGCATCGGTCTTGGGCTGGCGGTATGAGGCAGCGAGTCCGATGTGCATTCCCCAGTCGGTCTTGTTCCATCCGGGCATAAAGATAACCTTCTCGGTGAATGAGAGACCTTCGTCGGCATTAGCCGTGGTGAGTTTGTTGTTATCCTCTACGAATGTGCGGGTCTCGAGGTTATCGATGGTCTGGAAGAAGATACCTGAAGATGCCCACAGCCAATCCTTTGCGTAGTTCACGTTCACACCGATGTGGCGACTCGGGGCAAGTGCCTGGGCAACCATAGGACGCTCCATAAACTGGAGGTAGCGTGAAGAGTTGTTGCGCTGGATGCTGAAAAATTCCTTGAAGTTACCCATCTGTATCTGGGTGTTCTTGATACCGTCGTAACGGATGATGGCGTCCTTGAGTTCGAATACACCGTTGGCCATATCCATATCGATCTCACCGTACCAGTCGGGAGTAAGCTGAGCCTTGACGGCAAACCTTGCGCGTCGGATGCTCACGCCGTTACCGATAGGGTCCGCCCAGTCCTGCTGGCCGAAGAATACGGCGCCGTCGGTCTGAACGCGGTTGTCAAGCCAGATCTTGTACCCGGAATCTTTGCTGCGCAGAACAAGGAAACCATCCTGTGCCTCCGCAACGAGAGGATCGGCAGTAACTTTCACTCCATATTGGTTATAGAGCTCTTCCGTTTCGCCCTGCTGTGCGGCAGCCGCAAAGCCGAGGGAGAAAAGTGCGATAATCAATAGTGATTTTTTCATAAGTGTTTATTAATTAGTAATTAAATGATTTTATAATAAAAAATTTAACAAACTGGCAGGATGCGACAAATACAAATTTAATATCAAAATCGATACGATGTATCACTTCGACTCAAAAAAGGCACAAAAACACAAAAAAAGCCCCGCTTTCCGGCGGGGCTGCAGAAGTAAGGTTCCGAATACTACTTGAAGAGGCTGAAGATGCTGCCGAGAGTGTTGATGGCAGTTGCAACTTCAGTTGTAGTGGTATTGATTGAGTTGATGGCATCGGTAATTGCGGCATTGGCTGTTGTGGCAGCGGTTGCAGCGGTATTGGCAGCTGTTGTAGCTGTGGCAGCAGCGGCCTGGGCCTGCTGCTGTGCCTGCTGCTGAGCCTGTGCGGCTGCAGCTGCTGCAGAAGCGGCGGTCTGGGCTGCGATCTGAGCGGCGGCGGTGGTAACCGAGTTGAGGTTTACACCTGCGAGGGTAGCAAGACCGTTGACAACTCCTGTCTGATTGTTGGTGTTGACAAGATTGCTTGAGCCGGTGATGAGGCCGCCTACGAAAGCGGTGTTGTCGTTCTTGACACCGTCGATGTTGTTAACGAGAGTGGCGAGGTTGATGATGTTGTTGATGTTCTTGAGGTCAACCTTTCCGTCGGCCTGATACTGGCCGTAGAGGCCTTTGAGAGCAGCACCTGCAGCAGCGCCTGATGCATTGGGGTTGGGAGTTGTGGATGAGCCACCGAGGATACCGCAGGAAGCGGCGAGGATTGCAGCAGCTGCGGCTGCGAGGATTGCATTGAGTTTCATATTTAAAATAAAATTTGTGATATCCTTTTTAGCATTGCGAATTTAATAAAAAATCCTTCAATTGTCCCACAAACCCGTGGCTTTTCTCCCAAACAATCGGATTTGACAATAATTTATTATCTTTGCGGCCCGTTATGTCCGAAAAGAAGAGCAGATTTCTCAAAACACTCAGGCAGCTTTCAAAGTATGTGCTGACGACCCTCCTGGGAACGTCGGTCGATTGCCTGGTGCTCTGGGTGATGTCGACCTTCGTATTCGCCGACAACCACGTGGGCCAGTATGTGTACTCCCCCATGGTATCGTTCGAATGCGCGGTATTCGTCAATTTCTTCACGGCTTATTTCTACGTCTGGAAAGAACGTATCACGGTGCGCAGCATCTCCTCCTACCTGTCACACTTCTGGAAATACAATATCAGCTGCCTGAGCGCATTCCTTCTTAAGATGGTGATACTCAACGTGCTGGGTGCGACATTGAAGTGGGATCCAGTGCTCTGTAACATCATCGCCCTCACTTTCTCGGGCCTGCTGAATTTCTTTATCAACGAGTTTGTGATCTTCCGCCGCAAGGAAGGCATAAAAAGGTCACAAGAGAACCAAGGACAATAGCCGCGCAATCAGCGGCAAGATCCGTCAGCTCCATCGCCCTCGTGGGCAGAAAATACTGGACAATCTCGGTCGCGGCGGCAAGCGCTGCACCGCAAAGCGTCAGAGCGCAAAGAAAGCCGAGGCTGCGCAACGACTTTTGCTTCGCACGCGAGAAAGCCTGGAATGCCAGCGGGCAGAAAGGCAGGAACATAAGAAAGTGCACCAACTTGTCGGAAGGGATACCAAGGAAACTCCAGTCCACCGAGGGCATCTGCTCTCCGGAGTTGAAGCACAGATAGGCCACCGCGCAGAGATAAGATGCCAAAGCCGCTTTCCAGAACGCGCTTGAGGCAAAAATTTTTCTGAATGCAGCCATACCGATATTCATCGCAGTCCTACAGGCTCTGCATATCGTTGAGTTTCTTGTAATAGCCACCGAGGGCGATAAGTTCCTCGTGGCGTCCCCTCTCGACTATCCGTCCCTCGTCCATGACGATTATCTCGTCGGCATTCTTGATTGTCGAAAGCCTGTGAGCAATGGCTATGGTAGTGCGGCTCGACATCAGTCGGTCGAGGGCTTCCTGCACAAGGCGTTCGCTCTCGGTATCGAGCGATGCTGTCGCCTCGTCCAGGATAAGGATGGGAGGGTTCTTCAAAATGGCCCGTGCAATGCTGATACGCTGGCGCTGGCCTCCGGAAAGACGGCTTCCGCGGTCGCCTATCGGCTCGTCGTAACCGTTTTCCTTTTCCATGATGAAATCGTGGGCATTGGCAATCTTCGCCGCCGCCACCACATCTTCCATCGTGGCTCCGGGCACGCCGAAGGCTATATTGTTGAAAATGGTGTCGTTGAAGAGAATGGGCTCCTGATTGACGTTACCCATCAGGGCGCGCAGAGACTGGCTCGAGATGTCGCGCACGTCCACTCCGTCTATCGAAACCGAGCCCTCGGTCACATCATAGAACCGGGGAATAAGGTCGACCAGAGTCGATTTTCCGGCACCCGAGGCGCCGACTATGGCAATCGTGCTGCCCTTGGGCACGCAGAGCGACACATCCGAAAGAATCTGGCGGCCGTCGGCTGTGTATTTGAATCCTACGTGCTCGAAACGTATCTCCGATTCGAAAGAGTGCAGGCTTACCGGATCGACAGGTTCGAGTATGTTGTTGGGGGCGTCGAGTATCTTGTCTATACGCTCCATCGAAGCGAGGCCCTTGGGTATGCCGTACGCCGCCTTCGAAAGGTCTTTGATAGGCTGGATGATGTTGTAAAGCATCACCATGAAGAAGATGAAGGTGGGAGCATCGATTACCGAATGCTCGCCGAGGATGAATATGCCTCCGACCCACATCACTATGGCTATCATAGTTGTGCCGAGGAATTCGCTCACCGGGTGTGCGAGAGCCTGGCGGCGTGCGACGTGGCTGAGCTTGCGGCGGTACGAGGCCGTAATCTTACCGAAACGGCCGGACATCTTGTCCTCGGCGAGGAACGCCTTGATGACGCGCAGGCCTCCGAGAGTCTCGTCCACCTGGCTGAGAATGTCGCTCCAGAGGCCCTGGGCTTCTTTCGAGCGCTGTTTCAGTTTGCCGGCTATGCTGCTCATCAGCCACAGCATCACAGGGGCGAAGACAAGTGTGAAAAGTGTAAGCTGCCAGCTCACGAAGAAGAGCGTACCGAGATAGAAAATGAGCAGGATGGGGTTTTTCAGCAGCATATCTATCGAGCTGCAGATTGACACCTCCACTTCGGTGACATCGCCGCTGAGGCGCGCGATGATGTCGCCCTTGCGCTCCTGCGAGAAGTATCCTATGGGCTGGCCGAGAATCTTATCGTAGATTTTGACGCGCAGATCGCGCGTGATACCGGTGCGTATCGGCACCATCATTGCCGATGCCCCGTAGTAGCAGGCCGTTTTGATAAGTGTGATAACGATGAGGAACACGCAGAGCAGTAGCAGCACGCGCCCGGCTCCCCAGCTGTCAATGCCCATCGAAACATAATAATAGAGGTTGCCTATGGCCTTGTCCTTGGCAGCCACACCTTCTGCATCCCAGGGGATGAAGGCGTATGAAGCCTCACCCATATTGAAGAGTATCCGGAGTATGGGAATGATAAGCGAAAAGGAGAAGATATTGAAAACCGCGCTGAGGATATTGAGCAGCACGCTTCCTCCTATATATTTCTTGTACGGCCATCCGTACAGCCTGAACATTCGTAAAAAGTCCTTCATCGGCGGCAAAGATATCAAAAAAGATTGAAAAGAGCAGAAGGAGTCAGCCGCGGCAGGGTCTGGAGCATCACATCGGCACTCAGCACAGCGCGCGAGGCCTGATAGGCCTTTTCGGGCGTGTTGTTGTTCTCCGAGAGATGGCAGAGGAAGACGCTGCGTAACTGCGTTCCGCCCAGCCCGGCAAGCACGCCGGCGCACTGGTCGTTCGAAATGTGTCCGTTTCCGCCGCGTATGCGGTCCTGCAGTTCGGGCGGATAGTGGCCGTGCGAGAGCATCCAGTCGTCGTAATTCGATTCGAGCACCAGAGTGCGCGCCTGCAAGCACTCTTCGAGCAGTTGGGGCGTCACCGCACCGCAGTCGGTGACATGCACATAGCGGTGGCCTTCGATATCGATGGCGAAGCCGACGGTCTGCGTGGCGTCGTGCGGCACAACGAAATAGCGCAGTTTCAGCACATCGGGCACAATCTCGTTCCACTCACCAGCCTTCAGCACACGCTTGCATCCGGGTATCCATTCGTAGGTGAGCACGTGATGCGAAAGAGCGCCGAGAATCATATCCGTACTGTAAACCGGCACATGCAGGAACTTGCAGTACGAGCCCAGCGAGCGTATATGGTCGAAATGGTCGTGAGTGACCAGCACGGCCTGGACGGAGAAGATGTCAAGCCCTTCGGCGGCCATCTCGCGACGGACGCGGCGGAAACTCACCCCGGCATCGATGAGCACGGAGGCTTTGAGCGTGCCGCCCTGGTCGTCATATACGCCCAGCCAGTAGCAATTGCCCGCACTTCCCGAAGAAAAACTCTTGAACCTAATCATCCTGCTCGCAGTATTTCTTTATCACACTATACGAATCTTTTACGCCAAGTTCGCCGGCACGCGAAAGGTCGATACACCCTTTCTCCCTGTCTTTCAAGAAGATAAGTACAAGTCCGCGGTTGTAATAGCCCTCCCCCATCGCGGGGTAGAGTTCAATCGCGCGATTGTACTCGTCGATAGCTCCGACCGCCTCGCCCGAAAGCACGAGCAGGCCTCCGAGGTCGTAGTGCAGATATGCGACATCCGGGGCCAGGGCGACAGCCTCCTGCATATCGGCAAGAGCGTCGGAATAGTCGTAGTTGCGCAGAACGCGATCGGCCACACGCGTTTTCGCCGAGCCCTGGTCGTCCATCGAAAGGGTCTGGACGTTGTTTTCGATAGATGCGATGAAGTCCACCATCTCCGCCTTCAGCACGGCGCGGTTCATAAGACAGAACGCACGCTGCAGGGCATCATCGCCAGCCTGCAGTGCGGCCGCGTTGTAGTGCGACAGGGCCGAAGCATACTGCTTGGCCTGAACGGCACGCATCGCCTTCTCGAACTCGGCCGCGAATCCGTCAGAGCCCGGGGGTATTTCGGCCGGCACGCCTCCGTCGGGCAGAATATCGCTCTGAGCCACTTCGGCGGGCACATCGAGTGCGGTGAGGAAGGCCAGCACCGAGCCGTTTTCGTAGCGATTGGCAAAGGCAAGGCTGCTCTGCACTTCGCCGCCATCAAGGGCACGGACTCTGTGCAGAGGGCTCAGGCGCACGTCGATGTCGCGGTGCTGAAGAAGTTCATCATCAAAGCCCTGGCGTGCGAATTCGGCATCAAGGGCAATCAGGGAACTGTATTTGCGCGTCGTGTCGGCAAAGTCGCTGCCGCTGCGACGGTAATCGTCAATCTTGCGCTGAGCGGTCTGGTAATCGCGCTTCGACTCCTTGTTCATGCCGAGCAGATGCTCCACCCAGGAGCGGTTCTGGTAGGCTTTCGCGAAGTCGGGGTACAGCTCGATGGCGCGGTCGTAGTCGTGCAGAGCGTTGCGGTAGCGGCCCATCTCCATAAAGATCCAGGCACGGTTGAAGTACGCGAGCACGTTCTGCGGATTGATGTTGATGACGCGGTCCATGTCGTCCAGAGCCCCTTCGTAATCGCCCAGCTGAGCTCGCACGAGGCTGCGGTTGTAAAGGGTGAGCGCATTGCCCGGCTCGTATTCGAGCACGGTATTGAGATCGCTCATCGCGGCACGGTAATCCTTCACCTCGAACAGCATCAGCGCGCGGTTGAAATACGCGAAAGTGTTGGTGCTGTCCAGTTCGAGCGCATAGTTCATGTCGCGGATGGCATCGTCATAATTCTGCTGCGACGCATAGAGCCTTGCGCGTCGCACATAGCCTTCGGCTTCGAAACGGTCGAGCCGTATGGCCTGGTTGTAGTCCGACAGGGCCTTGAGCGTATCTCCGAGGAAGAGGTACGACGCGCCACGGTTCAGGTATGCCGACGGCTCCTTCGGGCTGTGGCGGATGAACTTGTCGAAATCGGCCACGGCATCCTCGAACTTCTGGGCGAGGAAATACGTTACACCGCGGCTGAAATACAGGCCGTTGAAGCCGGGCCGCAAAGTAATCGCCGTTTCGAAGTCGGATAGCGCATCGTCGTACTGGCCCATACGGCTCTTGGTGATGGCTCTGTAGTGATAGCCGTTCGTAAAAACGGGGTTCAGCCTTATGGAGCGGTCGAAATCGGTACGCGCTCCACGCACATCGCCGAGGTTGTATTTGGCTATTCCGCGGTAGAAGAACGTCCAGCAATCGCTCGTATCGAGTTTTGCAAGGATGTTGAACTGTTCGATGGCCTGAGCGTACTTGCCATCCTGAAGGGCAAGACGGCCGCGGAATTCCAGCACGTCCTTGTCCCATTGGGCAGAGGCGTACGGGAAGAGCAGCAGCAATGCGGCCAGGGCGGACGCAAGTCGTCTCAGGTTCATCGGCACGGATGACGATTCTAGTTATTCCTGTGGCAGTGGTCGTGATGGCAGCCGCAGCCTTCACCCTCTTCGTGATGACAGCCGCACTCCTCGCCATCCTCGTGGTGGCAACCGCAGCCGCACTCGTCCTGAGGCAGGAACTCGCCGTGAAGGCCCTCGAGAAGTTCTTTCTCGGTAGCCTCGCGCACGCTTTCAACACGGCCTGTGAAATGCAGGGTCTTGCCGGCCATGGGGTGATTGAGGTCAACCTTTACGCTCTTTTCAAGGATTTCTTTCACGACGCCCTGGACCATCTGGCCCTGGCTGCTCATAAGAGGCAGAATCTGCCCCACCACCAGAAGCTGGGCGCGGAGCTCTTCGTCTTCGGGGAAAGCCTCAAGCGGGAGGTCGATAAGAAGGCCGTCGCGGTAGGTGCCGTAGCCTTCTTCGGGACTGAGCGTGAACTCGAAAGTCTCTCCGGGCTCCTTCCCTTCTACCTCTTCCTCGAAACGGGGAAGGAGCATATGGTTGCCGTGAATGTACTCAAGGGGAGCATCGGCGCCTGCCTTGTCTGCGATTTTACCTTCTACCTCAAGCTGATAGCTGAGGGCTGCTACTGTGTTTTTTGCGATTTTCATATTTTCTATGCATTGAATTCAACGTTTGCGAACGCTAAGGTAGGAATAAGTTTCGACATCGCGGGCCTGATATCGGTTCCCGCAGCATGGAGCGAATTCCAAAGCTCCACGAGATTGCCTGTAATCAGCATCCCCTTCACGGGATGCACGATACGGCCGTTTTCGAAACGGAAGCCTTCGACCCCGAACGAGAAGTCGCCGGTGGCCACGTTCGAATTGCCACCGTTGAATCCGGTCACAAGCACTCCTTCGCCGCAGAGCGCGAGCATCGAGGCCGTATCGACGGGTAATTCGCAACCGGCAGGGCACCAGGGCAGCAGGTGCGGACGCACTGCTTCCTCGCAAGTCGGTTCGAGACTCATCTTACGTGCCATATAATCGTTCAGGAAGTATTTCCGGACGCATCCGTTTTCAATAATCGGGCCGCTCTGAACGGCGGTTCCGTCCGAACAGAACAGGCGCGAGCCGGCCTCGCCCTTGCGGAAGGGCTCGTCAACGACATTGAGACCTTCGCAGAAGATGCGTTTCCCGACACTGTCGGCAAGGAACGAATTGCCCTGCTGCAGATTGTACCCGCCAAGCGCCGCGAGTACCGGACTCAGAAGACGGGCGGCGGCTTCGGGTTCGACAACCATCGTGTACTTTCCTCCGTGAATTGACTTGGGATGCATCTGCATCACGGCACGTTCCAAAGCAATGCGGTTCACGGCGGCAGGGTCGATGGAGCCGCTGCGGGTCGAAGAATCCCACCAGTAGCTGTTATATTTGGCACCTGAGCGGTCTTCGATCGTCGCCTCGGCGTAATACTCGAACGATGTCTCAAGGTGGCGGCACTCAAGGCCCTGTGTATCAAGCACCAGAAGGTCGCTCTCGCTCTTCGAGAATTCGCTTTCGAAAGATGTCAGACGGTAGCCGCCGGAGCCACGGCCGGCTTCGGCGCACGGGCGTTCCGAGGAGACTTGACTGGCTTCGGCGCACGGGCGTTCCGAGGAGCCGTTTCCCGGAACCATTTCCTGCACCGAGGGGATGAGAGCCTGCTCGAATGCGGGGTCGTGGAGGTCAAGTTCGAGTCCTGTGCGGGCCGAGGTGCAGCAGCGGGCGCTTTCGGGCAGGCTGCGCAGGGGGTCGGGAGCGAGAAGGCGCGTCATGGCCACGCATTCCCCTATGAAATGCGACAGGTCTTCCCTGCCGAGCTTGTTTGTGGAATAGGTGCCGAAACGCCCGTCCACAAACAGGGCGAAGGCTATTGAACGGTCCAGACAGTCGGCCACCTTGTCGAGCGAGCCGTCACGCACGCCGACAGTGCTCATAATGGTCTTCCCCAGCGAGATACGGGCCCCCTGCGCCCCTGCTGCGAGGCACTCTGAAAGCGCGAAACGCGCCAGTTGCAATTCTTCCTGACTAATCATTCTCCTCCAACAGTAAGTCCGTCCACAATCACGGACGGTATTCCGCACGAAACAGGCACACTCTGGCCCTTGCCGCAAGTCCAGGTACCCTTGTCAATTATGAGGTCGGAAGCCACGGCGCGTATTGACGCCAGGGCCTCCGGGCCGTTTCCTATTATATTGATGTCCTTGACGGGCATTGTCAGGCGGCCGTTTTCGATAAGGAACCCGCTCTTGACATAGAAGGTGAAGTCGCCCTCCCCTATCTTGACCTGCCCGTTGGAGAATTCATCCACGAAAAGGCCGTTGCGGGTCTCGGCGATGAGGTCTTCGCAAGTGCCTTCCTGCCCGTTTTCCATATAGGTGCTGCGCATACGCGGGATGGGGTTGTAACGGAACGACTCCCTGCGGCCGTTGCCAGTGGGAGCCACCCCGTAGAAGCGGGCGCTGATGCGGTCGTGGAGGTAGGAAGTGAGCACTCCGTCCTCGACCATATATGTCTTCTGCGAAGGAACGAGTTCATCATCGAACGCACACGAACCGCGATATGCACTGAGGGTTCCGTCATCGACTATGTTTATTCCTTTCCTGCAGATGCGCTCCCCTATGCGGCCTTCGAAGACTGACTGGCCTTTGCGGCAGTGATCGGCCTCGAACGAATGTCCCATGGCTTCGTGCAGAAGGATTCCCGAAGCGCCGGCCCCCATCACCACGCTCATCACTCCGCCCTTGGGCCTGCGCGCCGCGAAGCGTTCGTCAATGCCGCGCACCGTTTCGCAGGCAAGTTCCTCCAGCAGGGTATCGGTTATGAATTCCGTTCCGCAGCGAAGGCTGCGCGAAGCAGTTCCGTTCTGCACCTTGCCGTTCTGGACAAAGACCGCACTGATGCTTATGCTTACCAGCGGGCGGCTGTCTTCGCAGAGTTGTCCGAAGGAGTTGTACATCATTATCTCGCTGATTGACCACGAGAGATTTGCAATTACCTTGCTGACGCGCGCATCCTTGCTGCGGATGCGTTCATCAAGACGCACGAGCCATGCAGCAAGGTCGGTGCAGGATGCATCCAGCCAGCTGCCCCGCATCGAATACGGGCGAGGGGCATCCAGGCCGAAAGCCCGATACGGGTTGGCAGGGGAAAAACAGCCCGTTTCTCCCCCATTTGGCAGGGTTTTCCCGTTAACGGGGGAATATAAGCCATTTTCTCCCCCGGTGGGCAGAATTTCCTGCAGCGGAGCGAAGCCGCCGTCGGCGATAGTCGAGGCACGCCGCGCTGCGGCAAGCAGCGAGGCCCTGTCGGTCGATTCGCTATAGGCATAGCCGGTACGGTCTCCGTGAAGGACACGTACTCCGCAGCCGTAATCGATATGATGCCCGCACGAGCCCACCTCGCCGTCACGGAGCATAAGCGTCCAGTAGGCGGTATCCTCAAAGTACAGGTCGCAGTAATCGCCCCCGCTCTTCATCGCAGCAGCGATTATTGCCGAGAGGTCACTCTCCCGCACCGAGAATCTCGAGTATGGCATTGTACTTGGCTTCATCTCTTATCAAACTGTCGTTGTGACTGCCCTCCGCCACCACGGTGAAGGGACTGTGTGAATTGTCTGCCAGAACCCAGCGGTCGCACAGGGGGCTATATGTCTTGAAAAAGTAGTTGAGACCCATAACGTAGCGGCGCCTCACCACATCTTCGGGTATGTTATGCCCGCCCTTTTCGACACGGTCGTGCACGCGCTGTATGGCGAGCTCGGGCGAAGACAGCCAGAAATACAGGACCGTCACCGAATAGCCGAGGTCCCTGGCCTCTTCTATGATTCGCACCAGCGAGCGGGTGGCAAGCGTGGTCTCTATGCAGAAATCGGCCCTGCGGTCGAGAAGATAGCGGATTTTCACCAGCATGAAGCGGCTGGCGCTTACCGATGCGGCCGACGGGTCGAAGGGCGAAAGGCTTTTTGCGAATTCATCGGAATTGACGAACTCGCTGCACTCAAGCAATTCGGGAAGAAGCGTGTACGAAGCCGTGGTCTTTCCCGAACCGTTGCATCCCGATATTATATAGAGTCTTGGCATTGTTCTCCTCCTGTAACTCCATACCCGAACAGGGCAAAATCACCCAGCAGCGGGTCGTCAGGCCACACTTCGCGGAACGAATCCGTTATCTCAATTGCTGCGAGAAGGTCTTTGCTGCGGCGTCTTACAAGCCCAAGTTCCGAAGCCTGACGGTAAACGTGCACGTCAAGCGGCACTATCAGGTCGCGCGGGTCACTCTCCGTCCAAAGGCCCAGATCGACCTTTCCGTCGCGGCGGACCAGCCAGCGGCGCATCATGTTTATCTTCTTGTTCGCAGCCGAAGGGTCATCCTTCTGACCGAAAACCGATGTCCGTATCTGTGAAGGGCTGAGTGGTTCGAGGCTTTCATTTCCGGAATAGTAATCCCTTAACCGCGCGCAAATGGCCGCCACGTCGCACCATTTTACGGTACGGTGGATGCTCTCGGCATCGCTGCGCCAGGCGCCCGACATCACATAATCTTCGGGACGCCACTGCATCTCGTCGAAAAGACGTGTGCAGTCGCGCACTATCATGCTTCTTCTACCCCATGCAAAGTGCGAGGCGAACACCGATGCAATTTCCACATCGCGAAGCGACCCGCCGCGGCGGACCATCTCGCGGGGAAAGGCTATCGGGTCCTCCTCGAACCAGCGCGGGTCGTTGTAGAGCTGAGCCCTTGAGCGGAGGGTATCCTTTTGAGCCTCGGTCATTATCTGGCGGGAATGGCCTTGAGCACTTCCTTGAGATACTTCCAAACCTTCTCCACCGAAGGAATGAAGGCCCTTTCGTCGGGCGAATGGGGGCTCATGAGCGTAGGCCCGCAGGAAACCATATCCCAGTGGGGATAGGCACCCGAAAGGATTCCGCACTCAAGGCCGGCATGGATTGCCATGACCTTGGGTTCGGAGCCGAACATATCGGCATAGACCTTCTTCATCACGGCGAGGATCTCCGACTTTGGGTTGGGAGCCCAGCCGCTGTAGCCGCCGATGAACGTACAGGTGGTGCCGGCAAGGTTGAAAATGGCCTCGAACTTATCCTGAAGGGCCTGCTTTGCCGTATCGACCGAGCTGCGCATAAGGGTCTTGACGAACCAGCCGCCGCGCAGCATCTTCACCATTGCCAGGTTGTTCGAGGTCTCGACAAGGCCGGGCACGCTGGCGCTCATCCTTTCGACTCCGTCCGGGCAGGCAAGTATGGCCTCAACTATGCGCAGGGCATCGGCCTTGACGGCCGGCTTGCACTCTTCGTGGTCGCAAACCTCGCCGGGGGCGCATTCGTATGGATGGAAGGCGATGTTCATGTCGGGGTCGGTCTCGGCGTATTCGGCCTTGATTTCGGCCACAGCCTTTTCGACAAGGGCCTTGGCTGCAGGAACATCCTTGATGTAAACGGTCGCGAAACACTCGCGGGGAATCGCATTGCGGAGCGTACCGCCTTCGATATCGAGCAGCTGGGCATCGGCGCAGCCCTTGAGGAGTTTATAAAGGATGCGTGCGCAAACTTTGTTCGCATTGGCGCGGCAGAGGATGATATCCATTCCGCTGTGACCGCCCTGGCAGCCCTTCACGTCGAGGCTCCAGCATTGTGCGTCGCCGGGTTCTTCGTCACGCAGGTAAGTGCCTTCGGCCGATGCGTCCACGCCGCCGGCACAGCCGACATACAGTTCGCCTTCGGCCTCGGAATCGAGGTTGATGAGTATATCTCCCTTGAGGACGCCGGGTTTGAGGGCCTGTGCGCCGGTCATTCCGGTTTCTTCGTCATAGGTCACAAGCACTTCGATGGGGCCGTGAGGAATGTCCTTGCTCTCGGCTATTGCCATGGCCATCGCGACACCAAGTCCGTTGTCAGCGCCCAGAGTAGTGCCGCAAGCCTTCACCCAGTCACCCTCGATACGGGTGCGGATGGGGTCGGTGAGGAAGTCGTGCGCAACATCGCTGTTGGCCTGGGGGACCATATCCATATGCCCCTGCAGGATAACTCCCTTGCGGTTTTCGTAGCCTGGAGTGGCGGGAACGCGCATAATAACGTTTCCGGTTTCGTCGGCAAAAGCCTCAACGCCTTTTTCGCGGGCCCAGTCAAGAAGGAAGGCACGCACCTTTTCCTCATGTTTCGAGGGGCGGGGCTGTTGGGTAAGAAGATGGAAGTTATTCCAGACTGCCTGGGGATTGAGATCTGTAATGTTCATATGGAATCAGAATTTTGAATAATACGGGTAATTGATTTCGGCACCCGCCTGATAGACAGGCATACGGGTGGAGACTATTTCGTAACCGGAACTCTCACACACGCTTACCGTGCAGTTCGCGGGGACGAGAGCGGTGATATACTGAATCTGGACGTCCTTGTCCTTGATTATGCGGTCCTGGTGCTCGGGCATCACGACAGGGTCGGCCTTGATTTCGATGTACACAGCCCTGCCGTCTATGCGCGCGAATTCAAACTTCTGGTTCTGAGCAGCCTCGGGCACGAATTCAAGTTCGAAGGACTGGCTGGTTACCTGTTCGTAGCCGGTGAAAAGCAGCAGGCATTCGCGTTCCATGCGCAGAAGTTCGTCGATTGTAGCCTTCATGGCTTCGCCGCTGTAGGTGGCGTCCGTGTCACCGGTGAGAATCTTATAGCGCTGTTCGCGATAATCCTTGATGCGGGCGGCGAGGGTCTCGGCATTGGTCATATCAGCCGAGGAGAAAACGCCCTGGGCGGCAGCAGCATAATCGAGGCGCGATGTCGAGCTCTTGTCTCCGGCCTCCCACGAGACCGGTGCCGGCCCGCCCACGCTCCGGCAGGACGAAATCAGCCCCTGCGGTGTGGATACCAGCTGCGGAGGAAGATCATTCTCGGCGATGAACACATTGTAGCGTTTGTCCTGGCAGGCTTCGATGCTCGAAGAGAGTTTAACGCTCTCGAGACTTTCGACCGTGCTGTCGTACATACGGGCGTCAATACCCAGGTACTCCTCGGCGTAAGCGGCGAACGGACCGGCATGGAATATGGTCTGCCTTACGGTGTACCTGACCTTGATGACGGTCTGCGGAACGGAGTAGGAAACGGCATCTATGCTGTTCTGCGCAGCGCAGAGGGTTGCGGCCAGAAGCGCGGCCGCGGCGAGTATGGTTCTTTTCATTTCCGTGTATGCGTGCATAGAGCACAAATTTAAGAAAGTGTTTTGTTTTTGGCAAATGTCGCCGCAATGCCGAAATGTATCGGATTTTCGTTAAATTTGCGCATTAAGTGATTTAACAGACAAGACTATGTTCAAAGGACAACCCAAGGGACTTTTCGCCCTCGCCCTCGCAAATACGGGCGAGAGGTTCGGTTATTACACGATGCTTGCCATCTTCCTGCTCTTCCTGCAGGCAAAGTTCGGCTTCTCGGCATCGGCCGCAGGCCAGTTCTATGCAATCTTCCTGGCCGCAGTTTATTTCATGCCTGTTCTCGGCGGCTGGCTCGCCGACAAAATCGGTTACGGCAAGTGCGTCGTGACGGGTGTAGCCGTGATGTTCGTCGGCTATGTCTGCCTGGCCCTCCCGACCAGCGGCACATCGGCCATAGCCCTGCCCCTGATGATAGGCGCCCTG
>JAZLKT010000059.1:0-10049 GCA_045597785.1 Candidatus Cryptobacteroides sp. | reverse complement strand
ACTGGTAATTGGGGCTAAGTCGTAACAAGGTAGCCGTACCGGAAGGTGTGGCTGGAACACCTCCTTTTTGGAGTTCAACTTGACGCTTACTGCTCGCGGTTGAATGTTGACAAGGCACGATTTTCTGCCTTGTACTTATCTTTCTCAATATATATAGGCTCGTAGCTCAGTTGGTTAGAGCGCCACACTGATAATGTGGAGGTCCGCGGTTCAACTCCGCGCGGGCCTACAAATTTTCTCTGGGGGTATAGCTCAGTTGGTAGAGCACCTGCTTTGCAAGCAGGGGGTCAAGAGTTCGAATCTCTTTAT
This sequence comes from Candidatus Cryptobacteroides sp., assembly GCA_045597785.1. Taxonomy (GTDB): domain Bacteria; phylum Bacteroidota; class Bacteroidia; order Bacteroidales; family UBA932; genus Cryptobacteroides. The sequence continues at coordinate 9,740 of JAZLKT010000059.1, read as the reverse complement.
CTCCACAACCTTTCAGCCCGTCATCGACAGATGACGGGTTTTTTGTTTGTCGTGTGCCGAGAGCTTGCTCTCAAAAGTGAAACCCTGTGTTCCGGCACAGATATTCTGTAGTCTCATTTGACATCGGATACTCCTCCAAGTTGAGCCCTGAAGACTGCTAAAACCGTGACCAATCCGTAAAATTAATACGGGTTGGTCACGCTATCTTTTTGTAAAAACCTGATTATCAATGTGAAATAAAATACAACCTTGACCAACCTGTAAACAAAAAACGGGTTGGTCAATCTGTCTTTCCGGACCATCGGGAAAACTATGTGTTTGGTTCCACTAATCCTGGTCTGGTCACAGAGCATTGCGCGTGCCGATGATGGCGGGGTGCCGGAGCGCAGGTCGCGTGGCTGAAATGCGCCGGTGGGCGGAGGACGGTTATTGCCGGGGCCCGTAGCCGCCCGCGGCACGTAAGCGGGAGGGGCCCACAAGCGGAGCGAAGTGGGAAGGATGGAGCGCGAAGCGCGGAAGGCCTCCGGCAAAACCGGTCTCCGCCCGGAGGCGCTGTCAAGACCCGATTTGCGAAGCGGGACGCAGGAGGCGCTGTCGAGACCTGATTTTCGAAGCGGGACGCGGGAGACGATGGGAGGGCCGAACGAGCGTAGCGAGTGAGTTCCGTCGCGCCCTGCTCCATGACCGCGCTCCGGCCCTGCAACCGCCGGCCGGTTGCGCTCTCAAGCACATCGGCAAACAAAAAAACCACGTGCCGGTGGGCACGTGGGCTTTTTGGGTTGTCTTTATATTTCACTAAAGGTTGGGGTTCATTTCGCTCCACTTCGCAACCTCGGGGATGATTCCGAGAGCGATGATCTCCTCGCGCATCTTGCACAGATGCTCGTACGAAGACTGGAGAGCGGCCATTTCCTCAGCCGTTCCTTCGGGAGCGGTGAAGTGTACGCCGCTTGCGTCGATTACTGAAGGCATAGCCATCATAACGTTCTTGTAACCGCACTTGTCGCAGTTTACGTAGCAGCCTGCGGGCCACTCGAACTTCTGTCCGCCCATAGCGGCCTCTATCATCTTCACGGCCTGGTAAGCGGGGCTCTGGAATGAGCTGCGGCCACGGAGCTTGATGATTTTGGAGCCACCCTGGATGGTATCGTGCTTGATCTCCTCCCACTTCTCGGGGGCGATATTGTATTCGGCGAGGGGCTTGCCGTCAACAAGCGTCTTGCTGGCGAAAACTGCCATCTGTTCGCCGTGTCCGCCGTATGTGCGGGCACCGGTAACTTTGTACTGGGCAACGCCGCAGGCCTCGGCGATGTTCTCCTGCAGACGGGTGCTGTCGAGAGCTGCGAGGCTGGTGAGCTGGTCGGCCTTCAGGCCTGAGTGGATGAGGGCTGTGAGAGCCGTTACGTCAGCGGGATTGAAGATGACGACAACGTGCTTTACGTCGGGGCAGTACTGCTTGATGAGGTCGCCGAACTCGGCAGCGATCTTGCAGTTACCCTTGAGCAGGTCTTCGCGTGTCATTCCTTCCTTACGGGGAGCGCCGCCCGAAGAGATGATGTACTTGGCATCTTTGAAAGCCACTGCGGGGTCGGTCGTCCAGGTGACGTTGGCGCCTTCGAATGCGCAGTGATAGATTTCCTCAGCAACACCGTGAACGCCGGGTTCGAAGATGTCATAGAGGCAGATGTTGGGGGTGAGGCCGAGCATAAGGGCGGTCTGCGCCATGTTGGAGCCGATCATTCCGCCGGCGCCGACAATGAGCAATTTTTCGTCTGAAAGGTATTTCATATCAAATGTAAATGATGTTTATCTTTGAAAAGCGCCGCAAAGATAGCAAATTGAATTGTGGTTTTCAAAAAATCATTATCTTTGCGACGTTATAACAATTTATGGCACTTTTTCTTACAAAAGACCTTGACGACCCGGCGCATTCGCGCATAGGTGTCTGGCAAATTTCAGAGAGCGAGGCGGAGCTTCGAAGTATGACGTCCATTCCCTCAGACGAACTTGAGGAGATCTCCTACATAAAGAACGAATCGGTACGCAAGCAGAAGCTTGCCGTGCGTGCGCTTCTTGACGCACTTTTCGAAGATAAGGTTTACCTCAGCCATCACGACAACGGCAAACCCTATATCGAGAACAATGCAATAAACATCAGCATTACCCATACCGAGCGCTTCGTGGCCATCATCCTGAGCGAAGGCGACGAGGTGGGCATCGACTGCGAATCGCTTTCGCGCGATTTCTCCGCCGTGGAGAAGAAGGCCCTCTCCGAGGATGAGAAAGACGACCTCGACGATGACCGCCGCAATGAGCAGCTTGCCATCTACTGGTGCGCCAAGGAAGCGGGATATAAAAAGACCAGCCAGTACAACGTCGATTTTGCCGAGCAGATAGAGATCGAAGACTTCCGCGTCCGCGGCGAGGGTGAACTTGAGGCCACCTTCACGGACAAGGACGGATACGAGCAGGAAATCGACCTCGAATACATGACTTTCGAGGGTCACGTCCTGGTGTGGACCATGGCCTGACGCGGCCTCATCAACCGGCTTCCCGCAAAATAGCCAAATTGGATTAATTCCAAATAAGCAATTCTTATAAAGCCCTGTTGACAAGTAAGTTAACAGGGCTGTTTCGTCTTTGTTGATAACTTTTTAACGAGCGAAGACATACAATTATATACCAACTTTATATCTTTGCAGTCCATCGAAGACTAATACCTATGATCAAAAAAGTTATCAAGCGTGACGGCCGCAGTGTGGACTTCAACAACCAGAAGATTGTTGCAGCCATTCTGAAGGCAATGGATGTCACGGAGAATGGTGAAGACATCATTCTCGCCGCCCAGATTGCAGACGCCATTTCGAAGATTGACCGCGAAGAACTCAGCGTGGAGGAAATCCAGGATCTCGTGGAACTCCAGCTTATGAACAGCCCCCGCAAGGAGGTCGCCAAACGCTATATCGCATACCGTAACCAGCGTAATCTCGCCCGCAAGGCGAAGACACGCGAAATTTTCCAGGAGATCATCGACGCGCAGGCGAACGATATCACCCGCGAGAATGCCAACATGAATGCCGACACTCCGGCCGGTATGATGATGAAGTTTGCGTCGGAATCGACCAAGAGCTATGTCGATGAGTGCCTCCTTTCCGAGGAAGTGCGCGACGCCGTCAAGAATGGCTACATCCACATCCACGACAAGGACTACTATCCTACCAAGTCGCTCACCTGTATCCAGCACCCTCTCGACAAGATTCTTGAGGGCGGACTCAAGGCCGGTCACGGTGAGAGCCGTCCCGCCAAGCGCATCGAGACCGCTGCCGTGCTTGCCTGCATTTCGATGGAAACCGTTCAGAATGAGATGCACGGCGGTCAGGCCATTCCCGCCTTCGACTTCTATCTCGCCCCCTACGTGCGCCGCACTTTCCAGGAAGAACTCCAGAAACTGGAAAAATACGACAACTGCAACTATGCACACCTGTATGATGCAAGGATTTCCGACTACCTGCTTCACGACCTGACCGGTCTGCAGGGTGACGAGCGCGCCATACAGCAGGCTGTCAACATGACGGTAGGCCGCGTCCATCAGAGCATGGAGGCGTTCATCCACAATATGAATACCATCCACTCGCGCGGAGGCAACCAGGTCGTGTTCTCGTCGATCAACTACGGTACCGATACTTCGGCTGAGGGCCGCTGCATCATACGCGAAATCCTCAATTCTACCTACGAAGGTGTGGGTAACGGCAGCACCGCCATTTTCCCCATCCAGATATGGAAAAAGAAAAAAGGCGTCAGCTATCTGCCCGAAGACCCCAACTACGACCTCTACAAGTTTGCATGCAAGGTAAGCGCCCGCCGCTTCTTCCCCAATATCCTCAATCTCGACGCCACCTTCAACCGCGACGACGCATGGAAGGCTGACGATCCCCGCCGTTTCGAGCACGAAGTGGCAACGATGGGCTGCCGCACCCGCGTGTACAGCAACCGCTTCGGCCCCAAGACTTCAATCGGCCGCGGAAACCTCAGCTTCACTACTGTGAACATCGTGCGCATTGCCATCGAGTGCATGAATATCAAGACCAAAGACGAGCGCATCGCTGCCTTTATGGAGAAGCTCGACTGGGCTCTTGAGATTGCCGCAAAGCAGCTCAACGAACGCTTCGAATTCCAGAAGACAGCCCTCAAGAAGCAGTTCCCTCTGCTCATGAACGGCCTCTGGCTCGGTTCCGACAACCTCGAACCCTGCGACACCGTTGAGAGCGTTCTCAACCAGGGCACTCTGTCGATAGGTTTCATCGGTCTTGCCGAGTGCCTTATCGCCCTTATCGGCAAGCATCACGGAGAGAGCGAAGAGGCTCAGGAACTGGGTCTGCGCATCATCGCCCATATGGCCGAAAAGGTCAATGCCTTCGGCGAAACCTACCAGCACAACTTCACGTTCTTCGCAACTCCTGCCGAGGGTCTTGCCGGACGTTTCACGAGGATGGACCGCAAGAAGTACGGCCGTATCCCCGGAATCACCGACAAGGACTACTACACGAACTCAAGCCACGTTCCCGTATATTTTCACTGTACTCCCGAGCATAAGGCCGCTATCGAAGGCCCTTATCACAAATACGAGAATGCCGGCCACATCTTCTATGTTGAGATAGACGGTGATGCCACTCACAATCCCGAGGCCATAATGAGCATAGTGGATATTATGGACAAGTACGATATCGGTTACGGCTCGGTTAACCACAACCGCAACCGTTGTATGGACTGCGGCTACGAGGATGCCACCGAAGGCCTTGAGGAGTGCCCTATCTGTCACTCGCGCAATATCGATACACTTCAGCGCATCACCGGATATCTTGTAGGAACCACGAGCCGCTGGAATTCAGCCAAACTCGCCGAACTCAAGGATCGTGTCGTTCACAAATAAAATCTCAGTTCTCGACATAGTGCAGCAGACCATGGCCGACGGCCCTGGTCTGCGCACGTCTATATACTGTGCCGGCTGCGAACATCATTGCCCCGGCTGCCATAATCCGCAGTCGTGGAATATCGACAATGGCAAATGGATGACGGTGGATGAACTTCTGGAAATCATCAAGGCCGATTCGTTCAGCAATGTTTCCTTCAGCGGCGGCGACCCGTTCTACCAGGTTGACGCATTCACCTGTCTTGCCCGCCGTATCAAGGAGGAAACAGGCAAGAACATCTGGTGCTGGACCGGCTTCACAATCGAGGAGATAAGGGCCGACGAGCATCTCGCGCAGATGCTTCCCTACATAGACACGCTCGTTGACGGGCCGTTCATCCTGGAGCAGCGCGACACGCACCTGCTGTTCCGCGGCAGCCCGAACCAGAGAATAATTCATCTCACACCGGTTGAGGAAGATATCTGCCCCGGCGCCGTCAAACTTATGGAGATAAAATAATGGACGAAGCCAATCTGAAATTATATGACAATTATGAGAAGACCCTTCTTGACGGTCTTCTCAAATTGTGTAGCGGGGAAGGCGTTCTGGAAGGAGAACTTCTTTCAAGCCCCGACATCGACGAAAAGTGGGACGACCTGCTGCGCGATTTCGTAGCCGATGCCGTTTATCAGTTCAACGATTACCCGGAAGCCACAATCGCCTGGCCTGCTTTCATAGGCATTGCCATCGCACTGTACTGGGACCGCGACTGGTCCACGTACAAGGGCTGTACATACAAGGGCCTTTACGGCGAGCGCGGCTTCGACGACCTCGACGAACACGTCCTGCGCGACCTTATGGGGCTGAAACTCGACAGCCCTCAGGCAAAGAAGATTTCCGGAACCCTGAACAACTGCGCTCTTGCCGCTATGGGTTTGATCCGTCACGAAGGTATCGAGCCGCAGACCTCGCAGGGCTTCTTCATCCTTGCCCGCACCTACTGGGTGATGTACCGCATCGGCGCCGCCATCGCCCTGCGCTGGCTCAGGTACCGCTTTGAGCCTGTCGGCTGAAATGCGCCGAAGGGCGCTGGCGAGTCACGGCAAGGTGCCCGGAGAAAACGACAAAAGCTGACCGACCGGTCAGCTTTTTCGTGCGGATGATGAGACTCGAACTCATACAGGCTAACGCCCACTACCCCCTCAAAGTAGCGTGTCTACCATTTCACCACATCCGCATTCTACTTTGGGACTGCAAAGATACAAGCCTTTCGGGAATTTCCAAAAATTTTTTGCAATCAGGCACGAATAATCTTCACCTCGCCGTCCACGCCTACTTTAATGATCTGTGAGGCGCGTGCGGTGGCTCCTTTCTCGAGTTCCGCAGGAAAGGTGAAATCGACTCCGGAACGTATCTCCGGAGAAATCTCATCCCACCCGGCCGGCGTGGGCTCGCCCGAAATGTTGGCCGATGTGCTTACCAGAGGCCGGCCGAGCCTGCGCACGAGCCTGACGCAGAATTCGCTCATCGGGATGCGTATGCCCACAGAACCGTCTTCGGCCACGGCATTGGCGGCAAGACCCTGGGCGTCGGGATAGATGATGGTCATCGGAGCATCGTTGACTTCGACAAGTTCGATTGCCATATCGGGAACGACCTTTACGTGGCGCGCCACCATATCGAGGTCGGCGGCCAGCATTACCAGCGATTTCGCTTCGCTGCGGCGCTTGAGCGCAAAGACCTTTTCAACGGCCGCCGGGTTGGTTGCATCGCAGCCTATGCCCCAGACCGTGTCGGTAGGGTAGAGAATCAGGCCGCCTTCGCGCAGTACGCGAACGGAGTCGTCAATGAGTTTCTTGAGAGTTTCTTCGGTCATATCAGTTTCTGTCAAACAGGGTGTAACGTTTCTTCCACCAGCGCATCAGCAGCCAGCCGAAAAGCATTCCGCCCAGATGGGCGAAGTGGGCCACATCCGGCGCCGCTCCGTTGATGCCGGTAAGCAGCTCGATCACCGCGAAGATGATCACCCACGTGCGGGCGCTCAGCGAGATGGGCGGGAAGATGAGTGTCAGGCGCGAAGCGGGGAAGAGCATCGCGTAGGCGATAAGTACACCGTAGATGGCGCCCGATGCGCCCACGGTGGGGGTGGCTTTGATGGCGGCAAGCGAACTTGCGGCGCCAGCCGAACCGGCCTCGATCTGCTGCATCAGGGTCTGTACTTCGAGATATTGTGTGCCGAGGTGGAGCGCCACGGCGCCGAACCCGGCCACGAAATACAGCCACAGGAACTTGCGCGGCCCTATCATCCTCTCGACTACGGAGCCGAAACAGTACAAGGCGTACATATTGAAGAGGATGTGGAAGAATCCGCCGTGCATAAACATGTGCGTCACGTACTGCCATACGTGGAAGTGGGGTGACGAGGGATAGAAAAGCCCGAAGGTGCCCACCATGAAATTCTTGTTGATGAGCGTGGCCACGAACACAATCAGGTTTATTATTATCAGATTGCGTGTAACCTCGGGAACGCCTGCGAGGAACTGCCTCCCGCCGCGGTTGTCGTTATCGTAGTAATATTGCATCTTCTGTATGGGTGTCAGAACAATTTTTCGAAATCATCGCCGCTGAGAAGAACAGCTATCTTCTTGCCCGCAGGAGTGAAGTCGGAGTTGTCGCATCCGAACAGAGTGTCCATCAATTGCTGTGCCTGCGCCGAAGTGCTGACAGTTTGGCAGTGGAGCGAACCAACGGCCGCCATCTTTTCGGCCATCTGCGCGTGCCACATCTCGTCAAGAGCAGAATGCCCTTCGGAGAGCAGTGGAATCATATCGAAGACGGTTTTTGCGATCTCTCCGCTCCCGAGACCGAATCCGGACGGTACCGCGCTTACGGCTATGCTGTCGGGCCCGAAGGCGCTTATCTCGAAGCCAAGGGCCGCAAGCAGCTCGGCATTGTCGTCGAACAGAAGGCGGCTGGCCGCACCGACGTGCACTTCAACGGGGAACAGGGCCTGCATACTGCAGCGTTCGCCGCCCGCCAGAGAGCGCAGGGTCTGTTCGTATATGATGCGCTGCCAGGCGCGGCGTATGTGCACCAGAAGCACCCCGTCGCGTGCCTGGGTAAGGATGAAGTGCCCGTCAAGCACGAGAGAGCAGCGCTGCGGTGCGGCCGTCTCCCCTGTATCGAACAGGGCGGAGAAGTCCTGACCGGCGTTTGCCCCGCCCGGATAGTAAGGTGTGTGCAATCCGGCTCCGGGAACATCGGCAGAGCCATCCGGCGACCATCCGCCAGTGCTGCCTTCGCCCAGACATTCGAACGGGTTGTACGACGGGTCGAAATCGGGCGTCGGCGATACGGCGTCGGGCCTGTACTGCTGGAACGAAGCGCCGAGCTGAGGCATCTGCACCGAGCCTTCTGTGTTGAAATCGAGCTGCGAAGCGAAACTGCTGCGGCCGAGAGTCTCGCGCACGCTGGCGTAGAGAATCTGGAACAGTACGCTCTCGTCTTCGAACTTGACCTCCGACTTGGTGGGCGAGACGTTCACGTCAACGCTCGCGGCATCAAGCTCGAAATTGATGATATAGGGAGGGTTGAAGCCTTCGGGCATCAGCTCGGCATAGGCGTTCGAAACGGCCTTCGCGAGGTAAGGGCTGCGGAAATATCTCCCGTTCACGAAGAAGAACTGGTTGCCGGGGGCCTTGCGCCCCGAATCGGGACGGCCCACATAGCCGTTGATGTGCACGAGCGAAGTTTCGGCCTGCAGGTCGACAAGGTCGTCGGCTACCGCGCTGCCCAGAAGGTCCTGAATGCGGAATTTGAGGCTCTGCGCGCGCCTCAGCACGAAACAGTTGCCACCGTTGTGAATGAGAGTGAAACTGAGTTCGGGCTTGAGAAGGGCGATGTGCGTGAACTCTTCCACTATGTGCTTGAATTCGACATTGTCGCTCTTGAGGAACTTGCGTCTCGCGGGGGTGTTGTAGAAAAGGTTGCGCACGGCAAAGTTCGACCCGGTCGGAGCGCTTACCGTGGCGGTGTGCACGCCGGAGGCGTCGATGCGTACTTCGGTACCGGTCTCGTCGTCCGCCTTGCGGGTGCGCAGCGTCACTTCGGCCACGGCGGCTATCGAAGCGAGCGCCTCTCCGCGGAAGCCGAACGAAAGAATCCTTTCAAGGTCTTCGGCAGATGCGATCTTGCTCGTGGCGTGGCGCTCGAAGCAGAGCACCGCCTCGGCCGGGGTCATGCCGCAGCCGTTGTCTATGACCTGGATTAGCGTGCGACCGGCGTCGCTGATGATGACGCTGACCTGGGTAGCGCCGGCATCGACGGCATTCTCCATAAGTTCCTTGACCACGGAAGCGGGCCGCTGGACGACCTCTCCCGCGGCTATCATATTGGCTATCTGAGCCGGAAGGACCTTGAGCCTGCCCATTACAGAAGGGCGTAGAACTTGGTGATGAAGAACAGGACCGCGACTATCAGGATGGCGGTGATGATGCCGATGATGGTCTGGGCCTTGGACATATGGCTCTTCGTGCGGCTGTACGCACCGTCACGCATCGAGCCCTTGATGTAGGACCCGGGCACATAGGTGCCTTCTTCCTTCTCCTTCTCGAGGGAGCCGTCCACCGCGCCGAACCTGCGCTTGAGCTCTTCCTTCTCCGGATCGTAATAGATCGGCTTGTAATTGAATACGCGGTGCTCGTTGTCACCGAAAAAACTGAACATACCCATATCACGCAAAATTAACTATTTTTCTTTACTTTTGTAAATATGGAAGTACGCATTGGACAAGGTTATGACGTGCACGCCCTCGCAGAGGGCCTGCCTATG
>JAZLKT010000058.1:0-7123 GCA_045597785.1 Candidatus Cryptobacteroides sp. | reverse complement strand
CCGGGCGTGGCATTTTCTCAAGCACAGTGACCTGGGCGTCACGGCCGCAGGACACAAACTCCCTGGCCGCCGCGTAAGCTGCCATAAGGCCGGAAGCGCCGCCGCCTATCACTATTACATCACTCTTCATAGGGTTGTGGGAATAAAAAAAGGGAAAGCTTAGCACATCGCACCGCTACAACCTCCTACCCTTGCTACCTTCCGGTCCTGGGGGAATTCAGAGGGAGCTGGTCGTGTACGACTTTCCCGCTGCAAATATAGCAAAAAAATAAAAGCCGGCATCGCTGCCGGCCTTAAAAATCAGATGCTGTCGAAAATGAACGGCAGAATGTCGTCCACCCGGTCGAACTTCCAGATGCGGTCGGCACCGACCATAATCACCGACATCGGTTTGCCGGACTTGGTCTGGTACTGTGCCATTACCTGACGGCAGGCGCCGCAGGGTGTGGCGGGGGCCTGGGTCAGCCGTCCGTAAACGCCGCCGGCTATGGCTATGCTTTCCATATCCTTCCCGGGGTAGGTGGCGCTTGCCGCGAACATCGCGGTGCGTTCGGCGCAGAGTCCCGAAGGAAACGCGGCGTTCTCCTGGTTGGCGCCCTGCACAGTGATGCCTCCGCTGAGGCGTACCGCAGCTCCCACGTTGAAATGGGAGTAGGGGGCATAGGAGCCTTTCATTGCATCTATCGCACTCTTGGCGAGGGCCTTGTCGGCGGCTTCGAGTTCGTCAAGTGATGAATACTCCTTGAAATTCAGCTGTATTTCCTTCGTTATCATATCTGCGTTTTTTTACTTGCGTGAAACGGCTTTGCGGGCAGCCTCGGCAATGTGCTCGGCATCGAGTCCGTAGGCTTTCATCAGTTCGGCAGGTTTACCGGACTGGCCGAAGCGGTCCTGGCCGTTGATGAATTCAACGGGAACGGGCTTGTTCGCGGCAGCAAGGGAGCAGACGGCCTCGCCGAGTCCGCCGGCCAGGTTGTGCTCTTCGGCAACGACTGCGCAGCCTGTCTTTGCGAGCGAGGCAAGAAGCGTCTTCTCGTCGAGGGGTTTGATAGTTGCCACGTTGAGAACCTCGGCACTGATGCCTTCGGCCTCAAGCATTTCGGCAGCTGTGAGCGCTTCCCATACGAGATGTCCGCAGCTTACGATTGTAACATCCTTGCCTTCGTTGAGATTATAGATTTTGCCGATTTCGAAGGGTTCGTCGGCTCCTGTGAAATTGGGAACCGAAGGACGGCCGAAGCGAAGGTAAACCGGACCGTCCCATGCGGCTGCTGCAACCGTTGCGTTCTTGGTCTGGTTGTAGTCGCAGGGAACTACGACTGCCATTCCGGGCAGGGCGCGCATAAGGGCGATGTCTTCCATTGTCTGGTGCGTGGCGCCATCTTCGCCAAGGGTGATTCCGGCGTGTGAAGAAGCAATCTTCACGTTGGTGTGCGAGTAGGCAACCTCCTGGCGGAGCTGGTCGTAAACGCGTCCTGTAACGAATTCGGCGAAAGAGCCTATGAAAGGAATCTTTCCGGTAATTGCGAGGCCTGCTGCAACGCCCACCATATTGGCTTCGGCGATTCCGCACTGAACGAACCTGTCGGGAAATTCCTTCTTGAAGTCACCCATCTTCACCGACGGGGTGAGGTCGGCCGTAAGAGCGAGAACCTCGGGATATTTCCTTCCGGCCTCGACGAGTCCTGCGCCGAAACCGCTGCGGGTATCGATTTTTCCGCTATCAATATACTTCTTCATACTAATAGTCTCCCAATGTTTCTTCAAGTTGTGCGAGGGCTGCAGCGCACTCATCTGCGTTAGGGGCCTTTCCGTGCCATTTGTGCGAACCGGCCATGAAATCCACTCCGTGACCCATCTCGGTGCGGAAGAGTATCATCTTGGGCTTGCCGTCGGCTGCGTGTGCCAGTTCGAAAGCGCTTGCGATGCTGTCGAAATCGTGACCGTCTGCCTCGATTACGTCCCAGCCGAATGCCGACCACTTGTCGCGGAGGTCCTCGATGCCGGTGACGTCGGTCGTCGAGCCGTCTATCTGCTTGCCGTTCCAGTCGGTCATTGCGATTAGGTTGTCAACCTTGTGGTGCTGTGCCCACATTGCGGTCTCCCATATTTCGCCTTCCTCGCTCTCGCCGTCGCCGCAGAGCACATATACGCGGTGCGCGTCACCGTCCATCTTCTTGCCGAGCGCCATACCTGCGGCCACTGCCAGACCCTGGCCCAGCGAGCCCGATGGCTTGAATACGCCGGGGAGGCTGTCGGTTACGCAGGGGTGTCCCTGAAGACGGGTGCCCATCTTGCGGAGCGTGCCGAGTTCCTCGATGGGGAAGTAGCCGCTGCGTGCGAGTTCGCTGTAATATACGGGTGCAAGATGACCTGCCGAGAGGATGAATACGTCCTGGCCCTTGCCCGAGCGTGTCCAGGTCTTGGGATCGTGCTGCATCTCCTTGAAATACAGCGCAGTGAGTACGTCGGCGATGCCTATCGATCCGCCCGGATGGCCGGAGCCGGCGGCACTGACCATGCGGACGATGTCGCGACGCACCTGTGAAGCTATTTTCTGTAAATTTTCCATATTTGAAAGTTGTGTTATTACTGCGATAAAAATGCCCCGGCTCTCGTGCTGAGAACCGGGGCTTGCTCTTTGAGCCACTTGGGAGACTCGGACTCCCGACCTACGCGTTACGAATGCGTTGCTCTACCGACTGAGCTAAAGTGGCAAATATGCCCCGGCGGCCATCGCGGCGATGCGTTTGAGGGTCACAAATATACGGTTTATTATTCTAAATTCCTAAAGGAACAGCAACTGCACAAGTACATATACGGGCAGAAGTGTTATGAGCGAGAATTTGAGCATGTATCCGAAGAACGAAGGCATCTTCACGCCGCTTTCTTCGGCAATGGCCTTGACCATGAAGTTGGGGCCGTTGCCTATGTATGTGAGCGACCCGAAGAACACTGCTCCGAGCGAGATGGCCTTGAGCAGAATCTCCGGAATCCCGGCTACGAACGTGGCGCCGGCAAAGGCGCTGAGGTCCAGTCCGCTCGCCACCGAATAGAATGCCACTGCGGTGGGCGAGTTGTCGAGGAAGGCGCTCAGTGCACCTGTGCTGTAGTAGAATTGCCAGGGGGCGGTGAGGCCGAGCGACATCGCGTTCTGATTGAGGAAGAGCAGTGCGGGAGTCATCGTGGTGAATATGCCGACGAACAGGATGGCAACCTCGAGTATAGGGCCCCAACTGAAGCTGTTGCCCTTGCGGACGGTCTGCGAGGTGGTCTTGAGTGAAATCAGGATTATGATTCCGAGCACCCATTCGCGCAGATGCTGCACGAAGAATGACGCGCCTTCGCGGCCCATTGCGGGGATGTAATGCTCGTTAAGGAATATCACGGCAAGCATAATGCAGAGCAGCCAGACGAAGTTGATGCGGCCTTTTACGCGTATGGGCGAGATTTGTGTAAGGTCGGCCTTGCGTGCTTCGCGCGGCTCTTTTCGGAACATTATGTTATCCCAGATGAGGTAGATGGCAAGAAGGATGAGTCCGGTGACAATCCACTGCGGGGCGAGGCTGGCGAACCATCCGAACGGAGTGCCGCGCAGGTACAGCAGGAAGAGCGGCGGATCGCCGAGTGGCGAAAGGATACCTCCGCAGTTGGCGACCATCGCTATGAAAAAGAGCACGGTGTGCGTCTTGTAAACCCTCTGTTTGTTGATTTGGAGCAGGGGCCTGATAAGCAGCATCGCGGCTCCGGTCGTGCCCATTATCGAAGCGAGAAGGAAGCCGAGGGACAGGATCAGTCCGTTGACTATGGGTGTGGCTGAAACGTCACCTTTGATCTGTATGCCGCCTGTTACGACGAAGAGGGCGAGCAGAAGCACGATGAAGGGGAAGTAGTCTCCTGCGATTTGGTGAAGCAGCTGTCCGCCAAGACCGCTGCAGCAGAGGTATATGGCCGTGGGAACGGCTATCGCAAGCGTGCAGATGAGTTTGTTTCGGTTGCTCTCCCAGAACTTCGATGCGAAAAGGGGAACCACCGCAATCATCAGCAGCATTACAATAAAGGGAATAAGTGTCCAGGCTTGAATGTCAGTCATAGGTTATAGGATGATTTTGAAGTCGATGACTTCGTTATCGCAGTAGCTGCCGCATATACGGCACTCTCCGCCGCCTCTTGTGCAGACGCTCCGCCGCGGGGCGAGTTCTATGGCGATAAGGTCACCGGTACGTATGTAGATGTGTTTGGTAACGTCTTCGATTGCCTGCTCTATGAACGAAGGCTCGTGGGAACTGCATTCGAAGATAGGTTCCGCGTTTCGCGTGAGCTGGAAGATGTTGCCTTCGCGCCCCAGCGTGACCCTGTTGAACATAGGGAAGGGGAGGAAGGATGTGTGGTCCAGGCAGCTTGCCTCGGCAAAGCCTTCGGGGCTGTCGGCGATAAGGTTTTCGGGGTAAAGAAGGGCTCCGTAGCCTATGGAGTCGTAGTAGCGTTCGGCAAATTTGGCGGCAACGCTGCGGCCTGCACGGCAGACGCGCACGAACAGCACAGGGACGAGCGAGACTTCATCGACGAATTCAGGAAGGAATGCGTCTTCGTTGTCGCGCTCCCAGGTGGTGTCGGGGCGTACGATGCAGTGGGCGGAATATGTTCTGAGCGCTATGTTCAAAACAGCCTCCCGTTTCCGTTGGAACCGAACTTGCTGGCAAGCGCTTCGCGGCCGAATTCCTCTTCGAATTGGGCGAATCGCGCCTTGGTGTCGAGAGTGAAGTTCCCCTGTGCTACCCAACTGAAATAGCCGCGGTCCGTGCGATAAACTTCGCGAAGTGTCTTGCCCTTGTGCTTGCCGAAATTGACCGTAACCTCGCCCTTGTCGTTAAGGATGAGATGTCCGGCAAAATCGACGTATTTGTGGCCCACGAACGAGCTGAGCTGTGCCACGTCGTTCTTGAGCTGGTCGGGATAGCGGTCGAGCTGGGCCTTGAGGACCTCGTATGTGGCCACGGTGTCGGCCTCTGCCGTGTGGGCGTTGTCGAAGTCCTGGCCGCCGCAATAGAAGCGGTATGCGGCCCGCAGGTTGCGGGGCTCCATTGCGTGGTAGATGTTCTGGACATCGACCATCACGGGTTCGTGCAGGTCAACATCGATCCTCTTGCCCGTAAGGCGCACCCTTTCGAACTCTTCCGCAAGCATGGGCAGGTCGAATTTGGCGCTGTTGAATCCTGCGAGATCACTGTCCTTCACCCAGGAGGCAATCTCATCTGCGCAGTCATAGAAAGTGGGACAGTCCACGAGGTCGGAATCCTTTACCCCGTTGACTTCCGAAGCCTTCGGATCGATAGGCCGCTGGCACTGCTTCTCATAGTCCCAGGGGCGTATCTTCCAGGTTTTTATGCGCTGCTCTCCGCCGGGGAACACCTTCACGAAACTTAGTTCGATTATGGAGTCCTGCGGAATGTTCAGACCGGTGCTCTCTATATCGAAGAACAGCAACGGCCTTTTAAGATCGAGTTCCATCCTCAGGCGGCTTATGAAACCATTATCGGCATTATGATGCCGCAGATCTTCTCGCTCTCGGCCTCTTCCTCGGAAGGAACGATGAGGGCGGCACGGCGTGCGTCGGCGAACTTCATCACCAGGGCCTCGCAGTTCATGTTCGAGAGAATCTCGATGATGAAGCTGCTCTTGAAGCCGATGGCGAGTTCGTCTCCGTTGTATTCGCAGGGGAGTTTCTCGTATGCGGCGATGGCGAAGCCGAGGTCCTGTGCGGTTATCTCGAGCTGGCCTGCCTTGAGTTCGAACTTGATGTGGTTCGAGGCCTTGTTGGCGCACACTGCAACACGCTTTACGGTGCTGAGCAGCTGCTCGCGGTCGATGCGGAGTATATTGGAATTGTTCTGGGGGATCACGTCGCGGTACTTGGGATATTTGCCCACTACAAGGCGGCAAACCATCATTGTGGCACCGAAGCGGAATACGACGGTAGTGTCGTCGAACGAAACCTCGACGTTTTCGACATCCTTTCCTATGATGCTGCGGAGCACGCCTGCGGGTTTCTTGTGAAGGATGAACGAGGCCTTGATGCCTGCGGCAAGGGCCTTGTCGGTGTAGCAGATGAGCTTGTGCGAGTCGGAAGCCACGAGCGTTGTGGCGGGTGTGTCGATATCGAAGAAGATACCGTTCATCGCGGGACGCATCTCGTCGTCGGCGGTGGCGTAGATTGTGCCGTTGATGCCTTCGATGAGGGTCTGTGCCGGGAAGACGATGTTCTGTGCGCCTTCGAGTTCGCTCTTTATTTCGGGATAGTCCTCTGCGGGGAAGAACGGCAGCGAAGAGTTACCGTTGCTCCAGATGCACTCGAACGAAGAGTCCGAGGTGGTCTTGATGCAGATGGGCTGGTCGGGAATTGTCTTGATGAGGTCGGTCATCTGACGTGCGGGAACGGCGATTGCGCCTTCCTTCTTCACGTTTTCGACCTTGAGGACGGTGCGGAGCGTGAGCTCCTGGTCCGATGCTGTTACGGTGAGGGTGTCACCCTCGGCCTTGAAGAGGAAATTTTCCAGAATAGGGAGAACCGATTTGGCAGGAATGGCCTTGGAAACATCCATTATGCCTTTGAGAAGCTCGGCGCTTGAAATAGTGAATTCCATATATTGTTCGTTTATGTTTTACAAAGCCTACAAATTTAACAAAAAACCGTGAAACACCAAGGGTGCCTTTTCCGCGCCGTTCAAAATCGCTCGCCACGCGACCTGCGCTCCGGCACCCTGCCATCATCGGCACGCACAACGCTCTGTGACAAGACCAAGATAAATCGGGTCTCGACAGCGCCTCCTGCGTCCCGCTTCGCAAATCGGGCCTCGACAGCGTCGGTTGGCGGAGACTGGTTTTGCCGGAGGCCTTCCGCGCTTCGCGCTCCATCCTTCCCACTTCGCTCCGCTTGTGGGCCCCTCCCATCGTCTCCTGCGTCCCGCTTCGCAAACCGGGCCTCAACGGTGCCTCCGGGCGGAGACCGGTTTTGCCGGAGGCCTTCCGCGCTTCGCGCTCCATCCTTTCCACTTCGCTCCGCTTGTGGGTCCCTCCCGCTTACGTGCCGCGGGCGGCTACGGGCCCCGGCAATAACCGTCCT
>JAZLKT010000057.1:0-67240 GCA_045597785.1 Candidatus Cryptobacteroides sp. | reverse complement strand
GTGGCCCCAGACAAGGGCGTCGGTTTTCTGCTGGATTACCATCGAATTGCAGCATGGGTACTTAGGCGAGAGCTTTGCCGAGGCCGGCAACTGGGAAAATGCCATGGCAGCCGTGATGGCTGTGGCAAGTGCTATGATTCTCTTCATAATTCAAAAGTATGAATAGCGCGAAAAAAAAGCAAAAGACCCGGACTGCTATTAAGAATTATGCTAAAATAATATCATTGTTTAATAAAATTCACCATATTTGTCCCCGATATGGAAGATATACTGTACGAAATACCGCCGCTGTCATCAAGCGACTGCTTTTATATCGTCGACAGGCGCAAGCACGAGTTCAATTACCCCATTCACCGCCACAAAGAACTGGAAATCAATTTCGTCGTGGGAGGCGAAGGCGCGCAAAGGGTCGTGGGAGACAGCGTTGAGACGATCGCCGGCCTGGACCTCGCAATAATAGGCTCCGAAGATCTCGAACACGTCTGGAACCAGGGCCAGTGCAAAAGCAGGGACATCCGCGAAATTACCATTCAGTTCGACAAATCGCTGTTCCCGGACGACCTGCTTTCAAGGAATCAGTTCGCGCCGATCAAAACTATGCTGACAAAGGCGCAGAACGGCATCGCATTCCCTCCGGAGGCCATCTTAAAAGTATATCATTACCTTGACCGGCTGGCCGAGACAGAGGGTAGCTTCGAACAGATGACAATGATGCTGAACCTGCTGTATACGCTGTCACAAAGCAAATACAAAGTGCTGGCAAGCAACACTTTCGCCAAGGCGGACAAGGGCGGGGGAAGCAGCAGGATTGACAAGGTCAAGGAATTCGTCACGGCAAACTGCGAGAAGGATCTCACTCTGAACGAAATAGCCGACGTGGCCGGGATGAGCCCCACTTCGTTCAGCCGCTTCTTCAAGTCCGCAACCGGAAAGACCCTGACTTCCTACATCCTGGAAATCAGGCTGGGAATTGCGGCAAGGGACCTTGTGAACACCGCCAACACCATCTCGGAAATCTGTTATTCTTCGGGGTTCAACAACATTTCAAATTTCAACCGCCTCTTCAAACGGAGCAAGGGCATCACGCCCCGGGAATTCAGACAGTTGTACAAAAAGCACAAAATCATCATATAAACATCAAAAACATACATACTATTGGCAAAATAGTATTTATTTGGGCGAAACATTTGCGCTAACTTGCAATTGTTTTTAAAGCCCACGTATGCTTCGCCGCGACAATACCGCCCCATTATTCGCTACTGCGCTGATACTCAGCCTGTTGGCATTATCCTTTATTTCCTGTTCGAACAGGCCCTTCACGGGAGCCCGGGATCGGAATTCCGTCTTCGTTACCGACCGCGGCACGGTCGGAGTCGTCTCCGGGAATTCGCACGACCTGTCGGAAACGACACGTCTGAACTACGAATTCTCTTCTGGTTGCCTTTTTACGGAGAGAGGTGGCCGGAAACTTTCGGTCGAGCTGTACAATCCGTCCCGGAGCACGGTAAAAGTTACCCTGGCACTCGTGAGCGACCTCAGCCTGATGACGGAGAAAAAGGATACGGTTCGTTGCCTGTCCAGAACATCACGCAGACCCTTTGCGGAACTCTCATTCCCTCTTGGCGGGGTTGCCCCGGGATTCTATCAGGTGAATCTTTCCTGGAGTGACGGCGGAAATGGCGGCTCATATGACGCGTTCAACATAGGCATAGACCCCGAAAAGATAGTCTCCCCTCAGGACAAGCAGGCCGATTTCGACGAATTCTGGGCCTCGACCCTGGCCGAGCTTGACGCCACGCCAATGAATGTGGTGAAAGAATATTCTCCCGAACACAGCAACGCGGAAAGGAACTCCTACCGGGTGGAAATCACGTCCCTGAACGGAGCCAGGATGGGAGGATATCTCTGCGAACCGGTCAAAGAAGGCCGGTATCCCGTGTTCATCGATTATATGGGCTACGGGGCGGAACCTTACTGGTATGACCCGTCGGCTGCGCCCGAGGCTATTGAATTCCTTGTCAGTGTGCGCGATCAGGGCATTTTCAAGACAGGCAACAGCAGGTGGATAGACCGCGGACTGGACTCGAAGGAGAATTTCTATTACCGCGGAGCATTCTGCGATGTCGTAAGGGCCGTGGATTTCGTATCTTCTCTCGAGAAAGCCGACACCGCCCGCATCTTCGCCCGCGGGGAAAGCCAGGGAGGGGCATTCACCCTTGTCAGCGCCGCCCTCGATGCAAGAATCGCCGCAGCCGCACCGGCAGTCCCCTTTCTCGGAGACTATGAGCATTACTCTCAAATCGTATGGTGGCCTATGTGGGAAGTATTCGAGGCTGCAGACGGGCAGGGCATAAGCCGCAGCGATCTGTTCGAAATGTTGAGCTATTTCGATGTCAAGAATTTCACCGACCGGATAAGCTGCCCTGTATACATGGCCTTCGGCCTGCAGGACCCCACCTGCCCGCCTCACACGAATTTCGCCGGATACAATATGATATCCGCCCCGAAACAATATCTGTGCGTTCCTTCCTGCGGCCACGCAATGTGGAAAGAGGAGGAATGGCGCATAAAGAGGGCTGAATGGTTCGAAACATTCGTAAAACACTAATTCATATTAATCAAAAATCAGTAACATGAAAAGAAAACTTATTTCTTGCGTGGTCCTGCTCACCGCATGCCTCTCGCTTTTCGCTCAGAACAGGGCGATAAGCGGTACTGTGGTGGATGAAAAAGGAGAGCCGGTTGTCGGTTGCTCCGTAATCGAGACAGGAACCACAAACGGTGTTGTTACCGATCTTGACGGTAAGTACACGATTTCCGTTGCCAACGGAAAAACGCTTACCGTATCCTGCATCGGATTCAACGATGTCACTGTAACCGTCCGCGACGGCCAGAACGTCTACGATGTTACCCTGGCCGAAGACTCGCTGCTGCTGAGCGAAGTGGTGGTGGTCGGTTATGGTACCATGAAGCGCAGCGACCTGTCGGGATCTTCCGTTTCGATGAAGGAAGAGGACCTCAAGGGTTCGCTCATCACTTCGCTGGACCAGGCATTCCAGGGCCGCGCTGCCGGTGTCACTTCCGTGCAGACATCCGGCGCCCCGGGTTCTTCATCATCAATCCGCGTCCGCGGCCAGGCAACCATCAACGCCAACGCGGAGCCTCTTTACGTAATTGACGGCGTCATCGTTCAGGGTGGCGGCAACAGCGGTTCGGACTTCGGTCTGGGCGACGCGCTCGGAAACGGTAAGGTTTCCACCATCTCGCCTCTTTCGACCATCAACCCCTCCGATATCGTAAGCATGGAAATCCTCAAGGATGCCTCCGCTACGGCAATCTATGGAGCACAGGGTGCCAACGGCGTTGTCCTCATCACCACCAAACACGGTAAGGCCGGCGACGCCAAGTTCACGTACGAGGGACTGTTTGCCGTAAGCCAGCAGACAAAGCGTCTGGACATGATGAACCTGCGCGAGTATGCCCAGTTCTACAACAGTCTCCTCGAGATCGGTGAGGTGTATGACGTTAAACCCGAATATTCCGATCCTTCGCTTCTGGGCAAGGGAACCAACTGGCAGGACGAGGTGTTCCGCACCGCCATCCAGCACCAGCACCAGATAAGCGCTCAGGGCGGCTCCGAAAAGGTTCAGTATTACATTTCCGGTTCATATATGAATCAGGAAGGAACCGTTATCGGGTCTGAATTCAACCGTTTCAGCGTTCGTACCAACCTCGACGCCCAGCTCAAGGATTGGCTCAAGCTCGGGCTCAACGCCACATTCGCAAATACCGAGGATGATCTCAAACTTGCAGATGGTGGCGAAGGTATCATCTTCTACTCCCTGACCACTCTGCCCGACATCCCTGTATATGATGTCAACGGCAATTATTCCGCTACCGTACGCGAGGGTTATTCGAACCCCAACCCCATTGCCCTGGCAATGATTGACGACATCAACCTCAAGCGTCAGAAACTCAACGGAAACATCTATGCCGAACTCACTCCCGTGAAGCATTTCGTATTCAGGACCGAGCTCGGCTTCGATATCAGCAATTCCGACGCGGAACGCTACAAACCGAGGGTAAACCTCGGCGGATGGCAGCGCCCTTCCAACTCGATGAGCTATCAGAAGAACGGAAACACATTCTGGCAGTTCAAGAATTACCTTACTTATTCCAACACCTGGGGCAAGCACAGCATGACCGGAATGGTCGGTCAGGAAATGTGGGAGTCCAATTGGAATTATCTCAGCGGCGCCAGCACGGGTCTTCCTTCAGACGACGTGCACAATGTATCGCTCGGAACCGCATCTTCGCACAAGGTCAACCACGGATTCGGCTCGGCCGCAATGGCGTCCGTATTCACAAGGTGGACATACAACTACAACGACCGCTATCTTGCAACCTACACCTACCGTTATGACGGTTCGTCCAACTTCGGCCCCGATAACCGCTGGGCGGGTTTCCATTCATTTGCCGCAAGCTGGAAGTTCTGCAACGAAGAGTTCCTGAAGGACGCTTCCTGGCTTTCGAACGGAAAACTCCGCGTGGGCTGGGGACAGACAGGTAACTCCAATATCGGAGGCTATGCCTGGGGCGCCGCCATCAGCCAGATGCCTTCCGCCCTCGGCGCAGGTTACCGCCCGGCCAACATCCCCAATACCGCAGTGCGTTGGGAGAAGCAGGAGCAGTGGAACGTAGGTCTCGACCTGGGCTTCTTCGACGGCAGGCTCAACCTTACCGTAGACGCCTACGACAAGACATCTTCGGATATGCTTATGAGCATGCAGCTGCCTTCTTATATGGGTACTCAGGGCAATACTTCTTCGGCTCTTGCAGCACCTAAGGGCAACTACGGTACCATCAACAACAAGGGTCTCGAGATTACGATTGACGGCCACCCCATCGAAACGTCCGATTTCAGCTGGGGCAGCAACTTCCAGATTTCGTTCAACCGCAACAAACTTCTTGCTCTTGACGGAACCGAGAACGCCTCCCTCGTAGGTTACGGACAGTGGTCCGACGTCGTAAGCACAACCCATATCGGAGAGGCCCTGTACGGCTTCTACGGCTATGAAGTTGAAGGCGTATATACAAGTCTGGAGGATATCGAGAATTCTCCGAAGCCCGCAAAATACCCCGCTGACGGCGTGTTCAACCGCGGCACCACGGTGTGGGTCGGAGATATCAAGTTCAAGGATGTCGACGGAGATGGCAAGATTGATGAGAACGACCGCACCAACATCGGCTCACCTCTTCCGGTATTCACCTTCGGCTGGAGCAACACCTTCACCTATAAGAACTGGGATCTGAACATCTTCCTCAACGGCTCCTACGGCAACAAGGTTTTCAACTACAACCTTCTCGGCCAGGGTTACAACGGTCTCGTTCACATGAACAGCGCCTGGGTTAACCAGCACAACAGCATCGCTGACAGGGCCCAACTCGTTCCCATCGATCCCGACAAGTCCTATCCCGCAGTCGTAAACGGAAAGACCGTCAACAACTGGTATGACGATATCACCAATGTCACCGTCGCCAACAAGGGCACCAAGACACCTCGTCCTACCCTGAACGACCCCAACGACAACGACCGCATCAGTTCACGCTATGTTGAGGACGGTTCCTATATCCGAATCAAGAACATCGCTATCGGATACAACCTGCCCAAGAACATTGTCAGCAGGGCAAAGCTGGAGAATGTCCGCGTGGCAATCAATATCCAGAATCTCTATACCTTCACCAAGTACTCCGGATTCGATCCCGAAGTCGGTGCAAGTACCCAGGATGCAACAGGTCTTACCTATGGTGTGGATAACGGACGCTATCCTTCGCCTACCACCTATTCCTGCAGTTTGAATATCACATTCTAGCACAGAAGGAAATATGAAAACTATAATCAGATTTATACTCGCAGGAACAGCGGCCCTGGCTCTGTCGTCCTGCTCGGATTTCCTC
Organism: Candidatus Cryptobacteroides sp.; assembly: GCA_045597785.1. Lineage (GTDB taxonomy): Bacteria > Bacteroidota > Bacteroidia > Bacteroidales > UBA932 > Cryptobacteroides. The sequence goes on along the minus strand of JAZLKT010000057.1, from coordinate 61,282 downwards.
AACCGCCCTACGATTGACAACTACAACGTGAGCAACTTCTACAAGAACGATTCTCAGGTTGAGCAGGGCGTGAACTATCTGTACAATTCTCCCTGGTACGATTTCCAGAGAGGATTCATCAAGGTGGGAGAAGTCATGTCGGGCAACATCACCTGGAGCGGCAGCCCCTATCTTGATTTCACTACCAACGGTACCGACCAGGACCTTGTCAACATGTCCTATTCGCTGTGGGCCGTCAACGGACACGCCAACACAGTGATAGACAACATCCTCGGTTCGGAAGGTCCGTCACAGGCCGCCAAGAACAGCGCTATCGGAGAGGCTCTTACTCTCAAAGCTTTGGCATACTTCTTTATGGTCCGCAGCTTCGGCGAGGTGCCCATCGTTCACAATAATACCGAACTGCTCGGAACCGGAGAGTATAACAACGTAAAGAAAGCCACGCGCGCGAACGTATATGAATATATCATATTGACTCTTGAGAAGGCGCTGACACTCCTTCCCAAAAATGCGCATCTTGGCGAATACAACCGTATTGACTACTATGCCGCCGAGGCTCTCCTGGCAAAGGTTTACCTCACGAAGGCCGGCTTGGGCGGTTCGTTGAATGCAGAAGACCTGGCAAAGGCAGCAGAATATGCCAAGGACGTTATCGACAACTCCGGCCGCAGCCTTACACCTGTGTATTCAGATGTATTCAGGCTCAGCCCCAAGGTTTACAACGCCACAGGCGAGTGCCTTATCAGCTGGCTCTGGACCGCAGAAGGTTCGCAGTGGACCAGGCAGAACAGCCTCCAGAACGACCTTGCTTACAACGGCTTCGGCGACGACAGCGGCTGGGGCGACTGGCAGCAGCCTTCGGTTGACCTTGCCCTCGCATTCGGCGCAAGCGCAACTGACGATCCCGCCACCCGCAGGGCAGCCGAGAAGGACAGCCGTCGCGCTGCTACGCTTATGCTTCCCGGAGATGTATATCCGTATTTCTGGACAGACCGCGGAGGATTCGACTTCGGCCGCTTTATGTACGACCCCGAGTACGGCCTGAACGACGGCGCCAAACTCGGTGCAGGACAACTTCAGATATTGACCGGCACTATGAACGTGAAACATCTCTACGGAGACAATGCCGATCACGAGAGTGCCGTCGGGCATTCACCCGCAACAATGGCTTATACCCTTCCTACACATATTCTCAGGCTTTCCGACGTATACCTCATCTATGCGGAGGCCGTCTGCTCGACTGACAATGCTGCGGCCCTTGAGTATGTCAACAAGGTTCGCGTACGCGCCGGCGCCGATGCTCTTGCGAGCGTAACGCTTCAGGATATATGGAAGGAACGTCGTCTGGAACTGGCCTGTGAGGGCGACTACTGGTACGATTTCGTACGCCGCTCGTACTGGCAGCTGGATGATGTTCTTGCCGAACTGAAGGCACAGAAGAGAAGCCTCTGGAGCGGCAGCCTCGGCGAAGTCTACAAGAAATATGTTACAGAGGGTGTTTGGGATATCGATTTCCTTACCGAGCCCACAGACGACGGCACCGGCGTGTCCGGATGGATTGACGGTGCGAAGAATCAGGTTTGGTACGGCACCAACGGCGTAAAGGGCGATAACGACGAACCTAATGTCACTGCCGCTTCCTTCACCCTGCCATTCCCGACAGAGGACGTTGTGTTCAACGGCAATATGGCATCTTCGGTTGAGGCTGTCGACATTGACGTACGCTCAACATACTCTTATAACTTTTAATTCGCAGGTAATATGAAAACAATAAACATCATACTGAAAGGATTGCTTGCGGCCGCAGCGCTTGTGGCAGGATTCACCTCCTGTGAAAAGACTGACTATCCGGACCGCTTCCGTCCTACCGACGGCAAACCCACCGTATACGGAGTAAGGTATGCCGAGACCGGAATTCAGACGGAGCAGGCGTTTATGGAGGACGTGCTCTGCATTCTTGGAGAAAACCTGACCAGCGTGAACAGGCTGTTCTTCAACGACCAGGAGGCGGTGCTCAACACCAGCTTCATAACTGCAAACACCCTCATCGTCAGCGTCCCCAAGACAATGGCTGTTGAGAAGACAGACAAGATTTACCTTATCAACAAGGCCGGAGAGACCGTTGAGCATCCGTTCAAAGTCCTTCCTCCCGCCCCGAGGGTAAATGAACTCTCGTTCGAATTCGCCGGAGACGGTGAAGAGGTTGCAATCTACGGCAACTATTTCTACGAAGATGCCGACACACCTATCTCTGTTCTATTCGCCGGAGCCGAAGTTCCTCACGAGGACATTACTATTGTGAGCCTCTCTGAAATCAAGGTCATTGTTCCTGCGGGAGCACAGGAAGGAAAGGTCAAAGTTCAGACTCCTTCGGGCCTGGGCCAGTCGGGATTCGTATTCCGCGACAGCAGAGGTCTTCTCTTCGACTTTGACGGCACCAACGGACTTTACACAATCAACAAGGGCTGGCATGCCGTCGCTCTTGCCGAAGGCGGAGTTTCAGGTCAGTGCCTGCTGCTCAGCGACGGAAGTGTCGAACTCAAGGCAGACGGTTCCGACTGGGTTGATGCTCCTTGTCACTTCGAGTACTGGGCCGGCAACTGGCAGGATCCCGAGACTTACGGCACCTGGGACGGAAGACGTCTTTGCGACATTATCGATTTCGAAGACTTCAGCAATATGTCTCTGAAGTTCGAGGTCAATATCCCTGCCGACAATGCTTGGACCGGATGTCCTCTGCAGGTTATTTTCTCCGATGTGACATTGGTTTCCAATGGCAATGCAGGTGTGCTTGACATCTATGGAAACACACTTGCCGGATGCAATAACACGTATATGAACAATGCGGATATCTCGCTTCCCCGTTATCTGTGGAGGCCCTGGGCCGCTACCGGAAGCTACGATACGGGCGGAAAGTGGCAGACAGTCACCATCCCCATTTCTTCATTCAATATGTTCTGGGACGGATCTTCTGCAATCGGAACCCTTACCAAGGAGTCGTTCGCAAACCTTGAACTCTTCTTTGCCGCCGGCTCAACATCAGAGGGATCGCCTTGCAAGCCCGTCATCAAAGTCGACAATATCCGTGTTGTACCTAACAAATAATAAATCAGGATATTATGAATAAGTTTACAAAATATTCAGCTATTGTTCTGGCGGGCCTCGCTCTTGTCGCATCCTGCAACATCGGCGACAGGTTTGAAGTACTTGATACAGCGCAATACTCCGATTCCCAGGTGACTCTTGCATCGTTCGGCCCCAATCCGGTGATGCGCGGAGCAACCCTGAGGTTCTTCGGTTCCAATCTGGAAAAGGTCAAGGAGGTCAGAGTCCCCGGAGTTGACCCTATTACAACAATTGAGGTGGTTACCTCCGGTAAAGTTGGCGAAATACGCGTCCAACTTCCTGCCGAAGGAGCCGAGCCCGGCTTCGTCACTCTTGTTACCAAAGACGGGAAAGAGCTTGTGACAAAGTCCGAACTCACATACACCGAACCCATCGTATTCGACAAATTCACTGTCAGCCAGCCCGCTTATCCGGGAGATGAAATCACCCTCGAAGGCGACTATATGAACCTCGTTCACCACGTCGTATTCGAAGGCGGCGAGACCTCAGAGGTTCTAGAAGGCGCCACACGCCACGAGGCAAAGGTTATCATCCCCGCAACGGCGATCACCGGAAAAATCATCCTTTCCGACGGTGCCGACATTGAAAACCTTCTTTACTCTGCCGAAGACCTTGTCATAGGCAAGCCTTCGGTCACCAAGATTGCCGAGCAGCAGGTTAAGCCCGATGATGAGATTACTTTCACCGGAACGCACCTCGAAATGATCAAAGCGGTTGAATTCACCAAAAATGACGCAACCGAGACAATCGGGAACCTTGAAGTCGTTGAGGGAGAGATTACCATTGCCGTGCCCGCAGCAGCCACGGACGGTGTCGTGAACGCCGTCTCGTTTGCGGGAGATAAATTCGAAATCGGCAGCATCGAGTGCATTATGCCTTCGGAACTCTTTGCCACCAATATTCCCAAGGCCGGAGCCCAGCTCGTGATGAGCGGTACCAACCTTGACGTTGTTGCCAAGGTTGACCTGGCCGGTGCGGAGAACGCCTCATTCGAGCTTGTCGAAGGCAATCTCAACATTCTGGTCTCAGCTAAAGCCACCGAGGGAACCGCGAAACTCTATCACCCGAATGGAGACTTCGTAGAGGTTGGTTATATGCTCGTTCATCCTACCATCTCGGCTGTAAGCCCCCTCTCTCTCTATGCCGGTGACGAGCCCGTTATCGTTACAGGTACCGATCTCGACCTCGTGACCGCCGCCAAGATCGGAACGAAGGCCGTTGAGATAAGCGAAAAGTCCGAGACAAGCCTTACCCTCGCGACAGCTGTGACATCGGTCGGCGGAAAGGTTTCCCTCACGCTTGCCAACGGAGAGACAATCGAATCGGCCGAAGAAGTGGTTATGAGCTACCACAGCAAGGTCATCCTCACCTCGCGCCCTTCAGGGCAGCACATTGGCCAGGAAGTCATCCTCCAGGGTCAGAGCCTGGACCTTGTGGAATCCATCTTTATCGGTGAAACCAAGGTCACACAATACGGCCTCCGCACTCCGGAGGAAATCCGCTTCCTTATGCCCTGGTGCAAGATAGGTTCTTACGAACTCAAGTTCCAGCTTTATGACGGAGACATCGAGATACAGGCCGATCCCATAGAGGTCCAGCTCGAACTTGTCATAAATACGATATGGGAAGGCAGCTTCACCATTGGTTCCTGGGACAATGGAATGCAGGATCTTGCCTGGGGTGGATATGACTGGAGCACAGTGGCTGTTGGTACGGAACTCCAAGTGTTCTTCGAACTCAATCCCGCCGGTGATTACCACCAGATACGTGGCGGAAACGGCAGCTGGAACGCGCTCCCTTCGTGGAAACTTCTTCCCGGTTCCGACGGTGAGGGCAATGTCCCTGTTGAGGCCGACGGATACCTTGCCATCAAGCTTACGGCCGCAGACCTTGCCGAACTCGTAAACAACGGCGGTCTTGTGCTTTGCGGAGCATTCTTCACGGTGACCAAGGTTGTTCTCGTATCCGAGATTTCTCAGGAAGTCACTCTCTGGGAAGGCGAAGAACTTGTCGACGACTGGAGCATCCAGCCTTTCTTCCTCAGCGACGGTGGCACTGAACTTCAGGAGGCCGGAGCTACCGCAGGTCAGGAAATCAGGTTCTACCTCTCTCCTACGGAAGATGCATGGAAACTGCAGATTGTCGAAGGCCACTGGGGCGCAACATATTGCAGCTACTGCTCGGTTGGCAACGATACCGAAGACGGCAAGTTCGTTGAATACGACCTCGATGCAAACGGCGGATACATCGGACTCACTCTCACCCAGGAAATCCTTGACGCCGCATACACCGTAGGGTATTGGGGCGGCTCGTTCCTCGGCAACGGCGACAATGTAGCCGTCACCAGAATCGCACTTATGTAATCAGTATTTTTAAAGGGGCGGCGGAACGGCTGCCGCCCCTTTTTATTATAATGACACCGGCTGTATACTCATTCATTCTTGGCCTTGCAGCGCTTTTGTCCGCGGCATCCTGTTCCGGCACGGAACCGGCAGAACCGGCAGAAACTCCGGCTCCGGTCCTGTTGTCCGCAGACCCCGCTGACGGCACCGCCGAACTGGAAGGGGAGAAACTGACCGTAAGACTCACCTACGACCAGAACATACACTGCAGTTCGGCCGAAGCGGGGCGGATAATAATAGACAACGATGCGGTTATCGAAAAGGTGACTGCCTATATGACGGTTCTGTCAATAGACATTACCTCCCTCAAGAGCGGGCAGACGTACAGGCTGGACGTACCGGACGCTCTTGTGAAAGGCTTCAAGAACAACCAGAAAGCCGCCGCCGGGACGAGCCTGACTTTCTCTATGAAATATGTCAAACCAAGAATAGACTATGACCTCAACCCTGTTTCGGAACTGTCAAACCCAAACGCGACGAAGCAGGCAAAGAACGTTTACGGCTTCCTGCTTGAGCAGAGCGGGAAGAAGATGCTCACGGGCGTGCAGAGCGAAGGCACGGCCAATAACAATGAGCACATAAATCTCATCGCACAAAAAACCGGAAAGCATCCGGCTCTTGCAGGATACGACTTCATATTCCTGCAGTATTCTCCGACCCCCGCAGGTTGGAGCTGGGTTGTGAATTATTCAGACATGTCGGCTCCGATAGAGCATTGGAACGCCGGCGGTCTGGTTGGCTATATGTGGCACTGGAACGTGCCGAATTCAGAGAACGACTGGAAAAAAGGCGTCAACGAGTACAATTTCGACGGGTACGCCTTCTACAGTTCCGAAACATCGTTCAGCATAGTGGAGGCCCTTAAGGACGGAACCTGGCAGCATGATTTCATAATGAAAGATATGGAAAAGGTTGCCGGATACCTTAAGATTCTGCAGGATGCGGGAGTGCCTGTCATCTGGCGGCCCCTGCACGAAGCGGCCGGCAATTATAACCTGTACGGCATAAAGAATAACGCCTGGTTCTGGTGGGGGCGTGGGGGCGCAGAGCCCTGCAAGCAGCTGTACCGCTTGATGAGGGACACGTTCGAAAAGCAATATGGTCTCAACAACCTCATCTGGGTGTGGACTCTCGACGCCACCCAGGCCGCGGAAAGCGAATGGGCCGACTGGTATCCCGGAGACGACTATGTCGATATTGTCGGCGTGGATATATATGAGGAAAACACTGCTGCAAAGACCCGCCAGTATCAGGCCTGCGTCAACCTTACCGAAGGGCGCAAGCTGGTGACTATCAGCGAGTGCGGCAACATTCCGGATCCGGCAGCCTGCTTCGATGCCGGCAACAAATGGAGCTGGTTCCTCGTCTGGAGCAGCGGGACCGGCGATTGGAAATTCAATACCGACAATTACTGGAAACAGATAATGGCAGAAAAAAGCACCATTTCCAGAGAATATATGCCATCTTTGCAATAAAGAGATATGAGAAAGGGAATCATCGCAATGCTTGCGGCAAGCCTTGTTCTGCCGCTGACTTCATGCAAAAACACCGAAACCAAGGAAACCGCAAAGCCCGAGGCGCCCGTGCTGTTGTCCACTGTGCCCGAGGACGGTGCGCTTGACGTAGAGTTCCAGACAAAACTGGACATCGTTCTCTCGTACGACCAAAACATCAAATTCCTGTCTTCGGAAGCCAAACTGGTTCTGATTGACAACGAGGGTACGGTTGACAAGGTGTTCGCTTATGGGAAAACACTCACCGTCACGCTTGGCAATCTTGCAGGAGGCACCGCATATACGCTTACCGTCCCTTCCGGAACAGTACGTGGCTACAAGGAAAATCAGGAGGCGGCCGCGGGCACAACCGTGCGCTTCACCACCAGGGAGAGCATACTCCCTCCGCCACAGGTGGATACCATCCCCACTCCGGAAGACAACGAGGCGTGGCGCATGCTCTCTTCACTGGGCCTCGGATGGAATATGGGCAATCATTTCGACGCTTTTCACAACTATCCCGGCGACAAGAACACTTTCCTGTGGCCGGACGAGACCTGCTGGGGCAATGCGAAATGCACGCGGACTACCTTTGAGAAGGTACGCGCCGCCGGCTTCAAGAGCGTCCGCATTCCAATTACCTGGCTCAACACCATAGGCCCCGCTCCGGATTACACGATAGACAAGGACTGGATGGATCGCATCGTAGAGGTTGTCGGATGGGCAAGGGACGCAGGACTGAAAGTCATCATCAACACCCACCACGACGAAGACCACTACTATGGCAACGAGTCCATGGGACACCGCTGGCTGAACATCATCGACGCTACCGCGAGCGAGCAGGCTGGCGAGCAGATAAAAGACAAAATCCGCGGATTCTGGACCAACGTGGCCGAAACCTTCAAGAACGAGGGCGACTATCTCATTTTCGAGAGTTTCAACGAAATCAACGACGGCAAATGGGGAGGAAGCCCGGACACGGACAAGCAGGCGGCCGTACTGAATCAGTGGAATCAGGTGTTCGTAACCGCAGTCAGGGCCACCGGCGGCAACAATGCAACACGCTGGCTCGGCGTTCCAACATACGCCGCAAATCCCGGACTCATCAAATATTTCAAGATGCCGGAAGACCCCGCTGGTAAGACTATGCTTGCCGTCCACTGCTACGACCCGTACAACTACACACTCGCAGAAGGCCTGCCGCAGAAATATTGGGGGCATACGACAAACAATCCCCAGGACGAGAAACTGGTCCGGGACGTCTTCTCGTCGCTCTACGTCAACTACATCGCAAAGGGGATTCCCGTCTATATGGGGGAATTCGGCTGCAGTATGAGGGACTGGACCAAGACAAAGGACTGGAAAAACTTCCTCTATTACCTGGAATATTTCGTAAAGTGCTCTAAGAGTTACGGCCTGCCTTGTTTCCTCTGGGACAACGGAAATCCGGGGTACGGGACGGAACATCACGCATATATCGACCACGGAACCGGCGAATACATCGGCCACTCCGAGGAGGCTGTCGCCGTAATGAACAAAGCAATGTATAATACGGACAAATCATACGACCTTGACTCTGTCTATGACAATGCCCCACGTTAAATCATCATATTATAGGAACTATGACATTTGAAGAAAGACTGGAAACTCTGAAGAAGGAGCACGAGCAGCTCCTTGGCAGGGAAAACACTCCCGAATATGTGAACGGAGTGTATGAGCGCTGGACAAACCCTATCGTTACGAACGCCCATACTCCCCTGGAATGGAAATATGATATGAACAAGGAGTCCAACCCATTCCTAATGCAAAGGGTTGGAATACACGCCGCATTCAACAGCGGTGCAATAAAGTGGGGCGACAAATACGTACTCGTCGTACGCGTCGAAGCAGATGACAGGAAATCGTTCTTTGCGGTCGCCGAAAGCCCGAATGGCGTAGATAACTTCCGCTTCTGGCCAAGGCCGATAACAATGCCCGAGTATGGAGAGCCTGCTACCAACGTCTATGACATGAGGCTTACCCGCCACGAGGACGGATGGATATACGGGCTGTTCTGCGTCGAGCGCAAGGACCACGACGCGGAGGGCGATCTTTCCGCGGCGACTGCAGCCTGCGGTATTGCCAGGACAAAGGATCTTGTCAATTGGGAGCGTCTTCCCGACCTCCAGGCCGACACCCAGCAGAGAAACGTCTGCCTTCACCCCGAATTCGTTGACGGCAAATATGCGCTCTACACACGCCCGCAGGACGGTTTCATCGAGGCCGGCTCGGGTGGCGGTATCGGATGGGCGCTTATCGACGATATCACCTCGGCCCGCATCGAAACCGAAAAAATCATCAATTCAAGGCACTATCACACCATCAAGGAAGCGAAGAACGGCGAAGGTCCGCATCCCATCAAGACAGACAAGGGCTGGCTTCATCTGGCACACGGCGTCCGCGGATGCGCGAGCGGCCTCCGCTATGTCCTCTACCTGTATATGACCGCCCTTGAGGACCCGTCGAAAGTAATCGCCGAGCCTGCGGGCTTCTTTATGGCACCGGTAGGAGAAGAATATATCGGCGACGTTATGAACGTGCTTTTCGCCAACGGCTGGATTGCCGACGAGGACGGCAAAGTCTTCATCTACTATGCCTCCAGCGACACCAGGATGCACGTTGCCACTTCATCTGTCGAGCGCCTGGTCGACTATTGCCTGAATACGGAGCCGGACGGGTTCCGCACCGGGCTGACCGTGGAACGCATCAACAGACTCATCGACAAAAACGAAGGAAAATAGCGTCTCTCTCAGATGAAAGAATACGGTCATTTCAATGACCCGGACAGGGAATTCGTGATTACCGATCCGGCCACACCATGGCCTTGGATCAACTATCTCGGCACAGAAGACTTCTTCAGCCTGATTTCGGGCACCGCAGGAGGATACTGTTTCTGCCGGGATGCGAAATTCCGCCGAATAACCCGTTACCGTTATAACGGAGTACCCATGGATGACGGCGGGCGCTATTTCTATATCAAGGACGGAGAAACGATATGGAGCCCGGGCTGGAAACCATGCAAGACGGAACTTGATTCCTATGAATGCCGGCACGGAATGGGGTATTCCCGCATTACAGGCAAAAAGAATGGCGTGGAAGCGTCGGTTCTGTTCTTTGTCCCGGTCGGAATGCGCTGCGAAGTGCAGAAGATGACCTTGACGAACACATCTCCCGAAAAGAAGAGACTCAAACTCTTTTCTTTCGTCGAGTGGTGTCTCTGGAATGCGCAGACGGACATGGAAAATTTCCAGCGCAATCTCTCAACCGGCGAAGTTGAAATAGAAGGCAGCGTCATATATCACAAGACCGAGTACCGTGAGCGCCGCGACCACTATGCCTTCTACGGAGTCAACGCGCCCATTCAGGGCTTCGACACGGACAGGGAGTCATTCATCGGGCTGTACAACTCCTTCGGCGACCCGCAGGTCGTCAGCGAAGGCTCTCCGCGCAACTCCGTCGCCCACGGCTGGAGCCCGGTGGCCTCGCACTGCATCGAACTGCATCTCAACCCCGGAGAGTCGAAAGACTACGTCTTCGTGCTGGGTTATGTGGAAAACCCGCAGGACGAAAAGTTCATCGAGCCCACGGGAAAGGAAATCAGTTCCGGTTCCGCAATCATAAATAAGAGCGCCGCCTACCGGATGCTCGAGCAGCTGGACTCTTCCGAAAAAGTTGACAGAAAATTCTCCGAACTGTGCCGTTATTGGGAGCGCCTGCTTAACAAATTCCATATCGAGTCCGGCGTGACGGAATTGGACAGGATGCTCAATATCTGGAACCAGTATCAGTGCATGGTTACCTTTAACATGAGCCGCAGCGCCAGCTTTTTCGAAAGCGGAATAGGGCGCGGAATGGGCTTCAGGGACTCGAACCAGGACCTTGTGGGATTCGTTCACCAGATACCTGACCGTGCGCGCCGAAGGATAATAGACCTCGCCTCAACCCAGTTCCCGGACGGCAGCTGTTACCACCAATACCAGCCCCTTACGAAGCGCGGCAACAACGATATCGGCGGAGGTTTCGGAGATGATCCGTTATGGCTGATCTTCGGTACAATCGCATACATAAAAGAAAGCGGTGACTTTGGAATACTCGAAGAACCCGTCCCCTTCGACAATGTACCCGGGAGCGAAAAGCCCCTTCTGGAGCATCTTCAGATATCCTTCGAACATGTCGCGCGCAAGCTCGGCCCTCACGGGCTACCCCTGATAGGACGAGCCGATTGGAACGACTGCCTCAACCTCAACTGCTTCAGCAACAATCCCGACGACTCTTTCCAAACGACGGAAAACAAGACCGAAGGCAGCAAGGCCGAGTCGCTGATGATTGCGGGCCAGTTCGTGTTCTGCGGAAATCAATACGCACAGCTGCTCGACAGAATCGGACACGACTCTTCGGCGGTCCGCGCCAGCGTCAGCGCAATGGAGGCGGCCGTTGAAAAATACGGCTGGGACGGAGAATGGTTCCTGCGCGCTTATGACTATTACGGCAACAAAGTAGGCTCTTCCGAGAACGAGGAAGGAAAGATATTCATCGAGAGCCAGGGCTGGTGCACAATGGCCGGAATAGGCAGGCGCGCCGGGATGTGCGACGCGGCACTGGACTCAGTCAAGAGAATGATGGACTGCGAACACGGCATAGTGCTGAACAACCCGGCCTACAGCAGATACCGCATCGAGTACGGCGAGATCAGCTCATACCCTCAGGGATACAAGGAGAACGCCGGCATATTCTGCCACAACAACCCCTGGATTGTTATCGGCGAGGTGGTCGCCGGCCGCACGGATGACGCTTGGGAACACTACTGCAAGATAAGCCCCGCCTTCATCAAAGACCAGGCTCTCCACAAGGTGGAGCCATACGTCTATTGTCAGATGGTGGCCGGCAAAGATGCCGCGAGGCCCGGAGAAGGCAAGAACAGCTGGCTGACAGGCACCGCTGCGTGGAACTGGTACGCCGCGACCCAATGGCTGTGCGGCATCAAACCCGAATATGACGGATTGGTGATTGAGCCCTCGCTGCCATCCTCTATTAAGAGCATCAGGGTCCACCGTGTTTGGCGCAACGCGGAATACGACATCACCATAAAGCTTGACGGCAAGTCAGGCAGGAAGTTCATCCCGTATTCCCCCGGAAAGCACGAAATCACCATAACGTTCTGATTATCTCCCGCAGATAACGTGATGGTTGGCGAGCGAGGGTGACAGGAAATAGTCGGCCACGCTCGAGGCCCCGAAAGTTACGGCCCCTGTCACACAAACTGGCAGTGTGATATTGTAAATAATAGAAAATTTTCTACCTTTGCCAAACAAACAACTATGAAAAATGAAATCCAGCGAATTTCACAGATTGATCCGGCAAGCCGGATGGGTTCCGATTCGACAATGCGGAAGCCATATTATATACGAAAAGAATGGCGTCCGGTATTGCGTTCCGGATCATGGCAGCAAAGAAATGGGTAAAGGGATTGCCTTGAAAATCCTCAAAGAAATGGGAATATGATTATGGAAAAGGTATTGGTAATAGTATCGAAGGCTGGCGATGGCACGCACACCGCATATTGCGAAACCTGCCCGGCTCTAATAGGAATGGGAAATACGGCCGGCAAGGCCATCGAAGACTTGAAAGAGACGTTGCGCATCACAAAGGACGAAATCGGTCGCGCTTCTGCCGCTTTTTACCCCGATTGGCTTGACGCGGAATACGAGCTGACAATGAAATGGGATGTTCAAGACCTTCTGGAATACTATTCCGGAATAGTTACGCCAACCGCTATCGGCCGCATTTCCGGAATTCATCCCAAACAAATCTGGTCTTATATGCACGGACTTTCGAAGCCCCGTCGTCCGCAGGTCGAGAAAATCGAAAAAGCCCTCCACAAACTCGGTCACGAACTTATCAACGCGACATTTTGAGAGCGTTTCGGTTATTTTTGGTTTTCCAGTGTTATCATAAGGTCTTCAACCTTTCCAAGGTAGGTCCAGTCGTTAAAGGTGGAGGCAGGATCCTTGAGGAAGTCGCTGTTGGCACGGACGAATCTCTTGCGGAGCTTGCGGCCATCCTTAAGCACTACTGAAAGCTCTTTCGCAAGGCCGCTGGCATCTTCGATGGCATAGTCAGCCGATTCGTACCTGCACTCTACCGCCTTGAAGGCAAGGTAGTTGGCTCTGATGTCGAGCGTCAGCAGGTACTGGGCGAAATCCGCCTTGTTCTTTGAGGGCGAGAGTCCGGCGAGTGCCTGGCGCATAGACTTGCTCGCGTCAAGCTCCTTACTGATAATGTCTGCCTTGAAGCTGGAGCCCGAGACGACATTCTGAGGCATCATGAAGAACGAGCGGAACAGGGCCTTGTCTTCGGGGGCGGTAATTCCGAAGTGCTCCTCGGCGTAAGAGTCAATGAACGCAGCCGTCTCGAAGCCGGCCGGGTCGTTTACGGCCTTTCCGTAAGCGCGGAGAAGGATATCGAAAGCCGAGAGCGGGTAAACCTCCCGCACCGGCTGAATCATATATATTTCATTCGCATAATCCCGGATGGTCCCATAGTTTCCGGAAGTTGACCACGAGGTTTCGATTATTCCGGCAAATCCCTGCTCGAGAGCATACTTCGTGTAGTCTTCAAGATTTTTGAAGTGCTTTTTCCACGAAATGAGGTAGAGATTGTCGGGGTCGGAGCGAAGGGCAGGCGCACCCCAGAACTCGAATCCCTGCGACTTGAGTGCGGGCAGGTCACCGAACTCGGACGTGCTCCAGCCGTAGTTCCAATCGAGGATTACCACGTCTTTCGTCAAGCGCTCGGCAGCCTCGGGGTGCTTCAGAATCATATCGCTCCAGATAATCGGGGTCTTTCCCAGAGAATGGACGATTTCGCACATCGCGTTGACATAATCCACAAAGAGGGCGGAAACACCCTCCTGCGCGACCTTCTTCGCACAGCGCGGGCATCGGCCGAGAAGACGGGTCTCGTCCCCTCCGATATGGATGTACCGGGAGTTGTGAAGGTCGGCTATGTCTTCGAACATTGAGCGGAATACCTCCGAGCACTCGTCAATCTTGCACGGGCACACCTGCGAGATTTCCTTGCGTTCCTCGCGCAAATGGGCATAACGCGCATGCCGGAGGATATAGTCGGCGTGACCGAAGCAGTTCTGCAGCGGAATCACGTCTATGCCCAGGCTCTCGCAATAGCCTATGAAGTCTTTGACTTCTTCGACAGAATAGGCGTAGCGGCCCCGTAGCGTTGCGTTTCTCTGGAACGGGTAATTGGCCTCCCACTCCATGATGATGGTGTTCAGGCCATCCTTCGACGCGGCCAGGGCCGTAGCCTTGAGGGCGTCGATGGTCATTGTCTGCGTGCGGAGGTCGATGTGCAGGCCGCGGACCTCAAACGCCGGCCGGGCAAAGGAAATCAGGGAAACAAGTAAAAGGGCGATGGTTGATGCGATTCTTTTCATTCAGTTTTTTTCTTTAAACAAAACGCGAGTCACTCGCGTATTGTACAACTTTTGGTTTAATTGTTCCCCGCAAAACAGGCGAGATGACTGGCGAGGGCTTCGGCAGCAGAAGTGCCACCAAGGGCGGTTTCGCCAAGAACGGCCGAGACGAAATTGTCGATTACGGCATTGTCGGCGCCGGCGTGCAGCGGTTGTCCATAGAGATCCGAGCAGTCGATTTCGCGCACCGCTCCGCCATCGGCAAAGACACGGTAGCGGATAGTCCTTCCGTCCGCCCATATCTCTCCGCCACTGCAGCAGAAGTGCGTCACACGGCTGTCTTCCATTGTCAGGAAGTTCATCGTGATGTTCACCACCGCGCCGTTTTCCATCTCCATCATGAAGGCCTGATGGTCGGTAACGTCGTTGTCGCACCGGTAAACACAGCGGCCGAACGGCCCGGTCGCCAGCTCGCGCTCAACCGCGTCGGCAAGGCTTTCCCCTTCCTTTCGGTGCAGATAACCGGTCCATGTGCTCGTGCCGCGGCGGTAGAACCCAAGCGCCGAGAACGGGCATTCCGCCTCGATGCGGCAGTCGATGCAGCGATCTGCGCTCCCCTCGGGGGCATTTTCGGCGCAGAACAGTCCGCGCGAGCCGAACGAAGAGGCGCGCTTGACACCCGCTCCGCACAGCCATACAAAAAGGTCCACATCGTGCGAGCATTTCGACAGAAAGACAGGCCCGGCATACTCGCTCTGCCCCCAGATTCCACGCACGAAATTGTGGCAGGCCCGGTCGATACCCGCATTCACGCTATGGCTTGCCGACATAACCCTTCCCATGCGAGGGTCGTGAAGCACGTCGTAAAGCTTCCTGTAGTACGGATGATAGCGCAGCACATAGCACACCGACACGATGACACCGGCCTTTCCGGCCGCGTCGGCCAGGGCCCGGCACTCTTCCCGCGTGGTCGCCATAGGCTTTTCGAGCAGCACGTGAATGCCGCGCGAAACGGCCGCCATCGCTATGGGGAAGTGGGTTTTGTCAGGCGAGGCCACGATAATGGCATCCACCTCGAGCCCGCTCGCGAAGAACCCGTCGGCAGATGTGAACGTCCCGGCTCCGTAGCGCTCACGAACGTCGGCCAGACGCACGGCATCGGGGTCGATGACCGCCACAAGCGCCACGCGGCCTTCGTGCTCCTCCACCCAGTCGAGATACCTCTGGCCGCGGTTTCCGAGCCCGAACAGGGCGAATCTTATCGGGGTTTTCATTATACTTTCAGATATATCTTACGCCGGTAGCAGAACCGCAGCAGAAGCCCCTGAATCAGGGCGCTGCCTATTCCGATGACGAACTTGTACCATCCGTCGGGCAGATACAGCGCGAAGCCGTGCAGGAACACTTCGGAAAGCGCCGCAAGCGGCCCGCGGAGCACCTGATATACCATATATGCAAGAATGGAGTTCATTCCCCATATCTTGAAAAACCCGAGCCAGCGGCATTTCTTGCGGTAATCGACAAGGTAGTAGATGGCCAGCAACAGAAGGAAGCAGTATCCGCTGGCAACGAGAGTCATCGACGAAGTCCAGATCTTCTTGATTACCGGCATTCCGAGGAGGCTCCAGAGCCACCCGGCAGCAAGCATCCCGGCGCCGGCGGCAAGGAGGAGGAGCATCTTGCGCTTTTCGCCCCGCTTGTCGTCTTTGAGGATTTCTCCGGCAAACATTCCTGTCATCACCGTGACAATGAAAGTCAGGCTGCTGATAATCCAGGTGTAGCCGTATTCGGGGTTCACGAACAGAGAGCCGTCGGCGGCAATCGAAGCCTGGTCGCGGTGCGCGCCGAGCACGGCATTATCCACAATCTCGCACAGATTCCCGTGTTCGGCATAATTGCCGCCACCGCAGAATGTCATCAGCGCCCAGAATGCCAGCAGCAAAGCGGCGGCCGCAACGATCTGCCATCGGGGCTTCAGTTCAAGGTAGAATATGGCCGAGAACAGATAGCCTACGGCAATTGCCTGAAGCGTATTGCTGAAAAAGCGCAGCGTCTGCCAGTTGAGGTCAAGCAGATGACCCTGTGCAACCATTCCGAGCACCCAAAGCACCACGAAGCGCCGCAGGATTCTGAAATATGCATCTTTCTTGCGGCCCTTGAACTTCTCCATCGAATAGGGGATGGTAACGCCCGACATAAACATAAAGAGGGGCATTATCAGATCCCACACACGAAAGCCCTCCCAGGCGGCGTGGTGGAACTGTGGAATCACGGCCGCCTCCCAACTGTAGTCGCCGGTTTTGGCGAACAGCAGCATCAGCGGGCCGAATATTGTCAGCGCGAACAGATCGATTCCGCGCAAAATGTCGAGTGATTCAAGTCGTTTCATGATTCGTTGTCAAAGATAGTGAAGTTTGGCGAAACTTCTCAGTCGTTCCGGAACACGAAGTTGTCAAGGATGAGGTCCAGATGGCCTTTGGACGGGTATCCGGTAGCGGGATTGATTTCCACGCGGATTTTGGCGGTATGGGCGTTGCCGCCGTCAAGCACATACTCGCGCGGGACGACGGTTTCCTTTTCTGCAACCGTCGGCTTGAAGGTCTGCGGATTGCACCACTCGAGATTGTCATAGTCGAAGTACGAAACCGTGAACTGCAGCCAGTACACGCTTGCCCAGGAGTCGAAAGTCACGCGGGTCAGGGCGGGGCAGAAGAACTCTGTCTTCACCCATCCCCACTGGTTGCCGTAGTAGTCGGGGTCTTCCTGATAAGCACGCAGTTGCGCGGACTGGTCTCCTCCGATGGGATTCTGGGTAGAGAAGCATCCGTACCAGGTACTCCAGAACAGTCCGTCCGGTCCTACGGGTTCCGGGTAGCCGAATTTAAGGTAGCTCGGTGTCGATGAGCAGGGGAACTTGCCCGAATCGAAGTCTTCACGGAAAGGATAGACAATGTTGGCGATGCGCCCGCTTTCGAGCTCGTCTTCGATATAATCCGCCTCGGAATATCCGCCGGTATAGGTGATTGCCAGCGAGTCGATTTCCGCGCGCTCGCTCTTGCTTGTGCCCATACAGAAGATACGCACCGAACTGCAGTTTTCAAGGCCGGTGACGCTGTACGTGCCGCCGGCGGGGATTTCGGTTATAGCCGATTTGCCGGACATCGCGCCGTTGAGTGTATAGCAGAACTTGGTCGGAGTTGCACTCCGCACGCCGACTGCCGCAATTTTCACCCCGGCATCGGCATTCGCCCTTACATCCATATAATTGCCGCCGTTCTTCGCGTTGCCGGATTTGTTCTGGTAAAGGACGATATGCCCGTCTTCGGTAACAGCCGGAGCCGCGCTGCCATCGCCAGTGTAGCAGACCGTGTTCGTATTGCCAAGCGAATCGGCATATTCGAAGCCGGAGGTCCAGAATTCGGTTTTGCTTACTGTGATATACTCGAGTGCGGCCAGATTGATTCGCTGCAGAACAAGATACCCGTCTGCTTTGCGGATTGCTTTCAGAAGAATGTATCCGTCCTTCGGAACTGCCGGTGCGCTGATGCTGACCGTACGCTCGTTCTGATTGATGGTTGCGCTGTATCCTCCGGCCGCGGCCTGGATGCTCACGGATGTGCCCGAATCTTCTCCTTCGAGAGTATAGCGGACCATTGTTTCAGCCCCGGCTTCCAGTCTTATGGTCTTCTCCGAAAGGACCTTGAATCCGAACGGGCTGTAATTCTGCGCCGGCTGCACCGGATACTGTTCATCGCCCTGGCCGCCTTCGTCACCTTCTCCCTCACCTTCTCCACCGGCCTCTCCGCCTTCGCCGCTGTCGTCTCCGCCGGTCTCTCCGCCTTCGCCCTGGCCTTCTCCGCCTCCTTGCCCTCCTTCGTCCTGGCCGCCTTCATCCTGACCTTCTCCGCCTCCTTGCCCTCCTTCGTCCTCGCCGCCTTCGTCCTGACCTTCTCCGCCGCCTTGCCCTTCTTCGCCTGGTCCTCCTTCGTCCTGACCTTCTCCGCTTCCTTGCCCTTCTTCGCCCTGGCCGCCATCTCCCTCGCCGCCATCTCCCTCGCCGATTTCGGTCTGCTCTGCGGGACTAATAGGCGACGCGGGGTTGCACGCCACCGCCAATCCCAGGAAAATGCTCAATAAAACTGGTATAACAATATTCGTTTTCATAAAATGCTCCTTTCTCACAAAGGTAACACTTTTATTTGTGTTGCCTGGAAAAACCGGATTCCCTAGCATCACCACCCTTTCCCAACCCGTTATTTTGTGCAGGGTTGGGCAATGGCGCCTCCTCCTTCTCGTTGATAATAAGACACTTATGCGACGCAGGCGTGACCAACTTGTAGTTATTTTACGGGTTGGGCACGGGTTGGGCACGGGTTGGGCGCAATTCCGCAGTTGTACGGCGCGCTGATGCCCGATGAATTGTCGCGCGGCGATGGCACATCCCCGCGTTTTACCAAAAAGGTCTCTAATGTGGTAAAACTCTGTTCGCAAGTCTTGAACTTTACCAAAAAAGGGTCCGAAAGCGTGGCATCCGGAACAAGGCATGCACCACCGGGCCGCAACATGCACGCTGGGGTAATAAATTTGTACAGTACGCGAGTCTCTGGGTCTGTACAAATCAGTCCAGGTCGCGGCCGGTACTGAAGATGACGGGGAAGGTGTAGGTTACGGCAACCGGTTTGCCGTCGATGGTGCCGGGAGTCCATTTTGGCGATTTCTTCACCACCCGCAGGGCTTCGGCATTCAGGGCCTTGTCGGCGCCCTGAAGAATCCTGATGTCGGACAGACGTCCGTCTTCACAAATTTTGAAGGACAGGATGACTTTCCCATCCAAGCCCTTGGCGTGAGCCGAAGCCGGATAGCAGAGCCTGTCGGTGACCCAATGCGAGAAGGTCTCGGCGTCCTTGCCTTTGAAGAGTGGCTTTGTCTGAAGGGAGGAATCCGCCAGAATGACCAATCCGTCATTTTCCGAAGCCCGGCCAAGACGAAGCAAAACAGCATCTTTCATCTCCACAACAGTGCGGTCGTAGATGGTTTTGCTGCCGCGGACGCAGAGCGTGTCGCCTATGCTCAGAGGCAATCGGGAAGAGTATAGGATTTCGCCGTCTTCAGAAACGAGCCCATATATCAGCACCGAGGCTGTGCCGTCATTGATGTAAAAACTCCGCACCCTTGTATCGCGGAATTTTTCGATTGTGCCACAAATCGTATATACTGCCGAGTCCGTTTCCGGAAGACCGCGGAATTCGCGTATACTGATTTCGCGCGGCTGGGCCGCGGCCACGATGAAGCCCAAAGCCGCAATCGCAGCGGTAAAAAGACGTTTCATATCCGGCAAAGTTAGCAAATTATTTTTTCTCTCAACTCTATAGCAAAACCGCCTCCGGGAGCCATATAGACGGGAACCCGGTCACCCGCAAGGGTAAGGTCTTGTTCGAAGATTCCGGACGTGTAATCCCTCGGACCGGTATTCAAAGCGTCCTCGCGCGCGGCGCGCGACATTAATTTTCGCCCATTTGCAAGAGCCTATTGGAAAAGTTGTTAAAATTTTTTAAATTTGCGCGATTTTTCAAAAGGGTAAAATGAAAAGAATAATATATACTGTTTTGCTGGTCCTCGCTGCGGTTTCCTGCGGCAAGGAGCCGGCAAGATTACAGGCCATACGCATCACTGCCAACGCAGCCGGAACAAAGGGCACCGTCACGACCACATCGCTCCTGGAGACCTCGGGAGCCTTCGCACTGGACGTTTACATAGCGGAAGGCTATGAAGAAACCGAAGGCGGCGCAACGATAATGCCCGGAGGCGGAAAATATATCGACAGCGACGGCGGCGCAAACGTCACCTACAGCGGCGGTTGGATCATCGACGGCAATCCCTCGTGGATAGCCGACACCCCTATGCGCTTCTGGGCCTGGCACCCCGCGGTTCCCGAAAAAGGCGGCACCCTCACGCCTCTCGGCCCGGTAGATTCCGACGGAAAAACCGATTTCGGCGGCGAGCAGTTCAAGTTCTCATATACTGCGCCCACCCCCGACGGCGAGGACGATGCCGACCTGCTGGAAGACATTCTTTTCGCCTACACCAAGAAAACCTATTCGGGTAAAGACGCAACCGTCAACCTGACCTTCCACCACACTCTCGCCCAGGTACGTTTCTGCATCAGCACCGACGACGGAAGTTTCGATGCTAAGAGCCTCGGAATAAAGAAAATTGCCTTTGACGGCATCCAGACCGCGGGAACGGTTCTTTTCTCCGATGCCGATACGCCCTCCTTCACCTGGACCGCGTCGGGAAACCGCTACACCCTCGGGCAGAGCTACAACACGGCCAACTTCCTCGCCACAAACGTAAGCGGCTGGACAGCAAGCACCTACACCCGCAACAACCAGGACTACAAACTGCTTACCTGCTCGAATGTCTTCTTTGTCATACCGCAGACTGTTGGCAAGGCGGAGAGTCAGAACACAATTTCGGTAACCTTCCTCTATCAGGGCGAAGAAATCGTCAAGACCATTGACCTGTACGACTCCGGCGCCGACACCTGGCTCTCCAACCACTACTACACATACAAGATCAACGCAAAGACCGTAGGACGCGACATCGACTTCTCAGTCAAACTCGTAGGCTGGTCCGACCGCGACGAAAAACTCATACTCTAGAAAATGACGAATCCGCACATACTGCTTCTCGCCGCCTGCCTTGCATCTCTCACGGCCTGCTCCGAAAATGGCCTGAAGACCGACAGCCGCGACATCCGTTTCTCGGCCAAGATGGTGACGAAAGACGCCACGAAAGCCCTGCTCGAGTCGGCCGACATCCTCGTCCAGCCGACTCAGGTGAAGATTTACGGTCTTGCAACCACCGGAGCAATCCAGGGTTACAATACGGCAACCGGCGAGCCGGGAAGCACTTATCTCAATGCCGGCCAGAGCATTTCCGTCCAGTCCGACGGCAAAACCTGGGCATACAATAACGGCGGAGAAGCTTACCAGTGGAACAATTCCGCCGACTACCGTTTCTTCGGCTGGCTCGAAAAAGACAAGAACGGCGACACGGCCGCAACGTTCTTCGGTTCGGCACCCGCGTTGAGCGACAGCACCGTTTCGATTCCCGCCAAGCAGATGGGCATTTCGGAGTCGAACTTCGACTTCTCCTATACGGATGTTGTGGTGAGGACCTCTGCCGCAGCCGACTATTCCAACGTAGAGCTTCCGCTCAACCACCTTTTCGCAAGTTTCAGCCTCTCGGCACGCAACTATACCGACTCGCCCATTACGATTACCAGCGTTAAGATCACCGGTCTTCGCGATCAGAAAGGCGCCACAATCACCTTCGGCAAAAACGCCTCCAGCGTGGTTTACGGCACCGGCTCGACTAGCGGAGCAACCGAACTGCTTACCGGGGACGTCACGCTTGCCAAGGCGGGAGACGCCGACTTCGGCGACATCAAGCAGAACATCGCATTCGGATCGTCCAGCACCAAGAAATACTTCCTCGTCTGGCCCCAGCTGCCTGCGGAGATGGCTCCGACCAACACTTATACCGCCGGCACAACCTGGACTCCAGCAAGCGGAGACGCTTATCTGACCGTCACCTACCAGAGCGAAGGCGCAGCCGGCGTGACAGCCTCTATTCCCCTTCCCTACGACACCGACATCAAAGACGCCGACGGCGTTGCACAGCCATCTCTCAACGGATGGGCGGCCGGAACGCGCCATATGATGGAACTCTCGTTCTCCGAAAAACAGATCAAGCTCGGCGTACTTGCCGCAAACTGGGACGAGAAAGACCCCGTCATCGACTACGAGGGCGCGGTGAGCATTCCGAAGAACGGAACATTGAGCCTTGCGGACGGCTTCGAAAGCTATTGCAACCAGTCGACCAGTGACCCCGGGACATATTATTTCCGCCCCGGCTACCCGATTGTTCTCAAATTCAGAATAGACCAGCCCGCCAACTCAGCCTGGCTCATCACAAAGAACGGCGATTTCGACGTATTCAAGGTCATCAATTTCGACACGGACGACGAGGCCGGGTCCGTCGCTTCGGCAGTGACGGCAGAAGGCGTGGTTGACAGCAACATTACATACATCGCTATTATGCTCGACCCCGAAGCCACTCTGCAGAAGAGCGAATATAAAATCTCGCTCTCCTTCTCCGTGCGTCTTGGCAACGGCGAGATGAAGAAGATAGACGATGAAATCTACGGCGCCTCTTCGCCACGCACGTTCATTTACCAGAACCAGTAGAAGACAACGATGAAAAAAAGCATATTACTACTCCTATCGATAAGCGCCCTTCTCGCCTGGGCCTGCACCGACTCCGCAGTGCCGCAGGAACCCACCCGGGGCATACGGATTACGCTCGCTTCGACCTCGCAAGCCAATGTCGACGTCAAGGGCGACCCCCGCAACGGCGAAGACGCATATAACGAGAATCTGTTGAATTCCTTCTTCTACTTCTTCTACCCGAAGGATTCGATTAACGCGGCTCCGCTGGTCCAGGGCTTCGTTTCGGGAATTTCCGAGACCGGCACCTACACCACCACCCTGCCCGTCAGCGCCAACACCATCGGAGCGAAGCTGTTCCGCGACGCGCTCGAGTGCCAGCTGCTCGTTGTCGCCAACCCCTCGTCCGACCTGGAGGACACGCTCGAAGCCGGCCCCACCCTCGCCGACGCGCGCAAGATGGTCGTTGTTTCGTCGCTCAGCACCGTGCCGCAAAGCAACTTCGTTATGGTTTATGACGACCTTGTTCAAATCTCTTCGCGTTCAGGGCAGACGGCAATCGATGAGACCGTCGAACTCAAGAGGCTTGCCGACAAATTCACAATCGGCGCGCTCGTAAGCAAGGAAATCAAGTCGAAGGACGGAAAATACACCTATACTCCCTACACCACCGGCGGGTCCGATCCGCTCAAGGTGACGTTCTGCAATGCACTTAACCGCACCACGCTCGGAGGCTTCGAGAAGAGCAGTGACAACGACGACTGCTACTTCGATTCCGCGCAGCTGACCCTCGAACAGGACGAAACCTATGTCAGCGACAGCCTCGACCGTTACTACAGCTCCACTCCCGTCTACACATACTCGATGGACTGGGAGTACAACAGCGACGAGGAGCCTTATCTGCTCTACCAAATGGACTGGATCGTGAACGACGGGGTAAGTTCGGAGCTCAGCACCATGTACTACATCCTCACCCTCGGCCGCGGAGAGATAGGCATCAACGAGTGGTACAATATGTCGGCGAAACTGACCGTTCTCGGAAGCCCCAACGCCACCACCCCGAAGCAGATATTCCCTTCACTCGACTACCAGGTGCTCGACTGGAACCAGGCTTACGACGAGGTTAGCAACACTCCCAACACCCCTGCCGTCATAAAAGATACGCGTTACCTGGCCGTGCCGCAGACGGAGTATACGCTGAACAATAAGGGAGAACTGATTGTTTCGTTCTCGTCGAGCCACGACTGCACTGTTTCGAACCTCGTCGCCACAAAGACCAGTTTCTACAAAACAAGCGGAGACTATGGCGAACACACCACGGTGAATGTGGCCTCTTCCGTGACCACAAGTTTCATTGACACAAAGGCCCAGTTGAAGGTTACCCGCCAATTGAACAACACTTTGGGAGATAATGGTATGGATATTTCTCCTATCGACATTTCCTTCCGCATCGCACATTCGGACGACCCGAACTTCTTTGCCGATATCACTATTACACAATATCCTGCAATATGGGTTGAGACGGAGCGGAATAGCGCGGGAGAAAATGGTTCCAGCCTCTACGGATATATCCTTATCGACGGAACCAGAAACTCTACAAGCGGTAGTATTGCAAACGCACAGGGGGCCTCCGGGACTATTACAACCAATAGCAATAACACGAGCCGCTGGTTTGCAATCATCCACGTCAACCAGTTTGACCAGGAATCGAACACCGAAAACTTCGTGGTCGGCGACCCGCGCAAGGCCGAAGTTGACAATCTTACCGACCAGTGGAGTAAACTTTCCGGAAGCCCGAACAGCGTGGCAACAGCATACCGCAAATACGAGAAATCCAACGGGGTCCTCTCTTACTACCACCCTACAATTCCGGCCCGCTCCGGAGAGGAGAATTCCTGCAAACTTTTCGTGGCCCCTGCATTCAGGGTTTGTACCGCACATTGCAGGAACGCAGAGAACAACACTTATCCCGAGGCTGTTCTCCGCTGTGCCACCTATCAGGAAGACGGCTACCCCGCCGGAAGGTGGAGGCTGCCTACATATGCCGAAATCAAACTCTTCCGTATGCTGTCCAGTGCATCGTTGATTCCTAACCTGTTCTACAACACCGGAAATTATACCTATGCCGGAGGCATGTGCTCCGGAACAACTTTTACCGACGGCATCAAGAGCGACAACACCGATATGGGCGCCGCGCGCTGCGTATATGACGAGTGGTACTGGTCGCAGGTCGATGCCGAGTTCGGCTGGAACAACTCTGACAAAACGACATTCACCTGGGGTGATGTTCCTACCAATTACGAGCATCCGGCAAAGTAATTTCAATTGAAGGAAGATGAAGAAATTTCTATATACTCTCGCTTTTACACTTGCACTGACCGCCTGCGTCGAAGAGCAGCTCGCTCCGGACGGACCGGGCGTTACCGGCAAGGAGCAATTCAGTCCCTGTCGGGACAGCGTAGCCGTATTCGGCATCTGCACAGGACTCTCGTCACAGGGCCATGGAACAAAGGCTATGGTGGAAGGCGCCGACATAAAGAACCTCTATGTTGCAGTCTTTGACAAGGCAGGCTTCAAGCTTTCGGAATACGTAAAGGCCGAGCACGTCGAGACGGGCAGCGAACTCTATAACGATACTCCCTACGACTATACCGTCTCGCTTAAGGTTTCCGACAAGCCGCGCATCCTGCATATCATTGCAAATGCGCCGGAGGAGATACGCTTCGGCTCCGAAAATGAAGTCATCGGGGAATTGGTCACCAAATACGATGGCGACGACACCCAGGAAGGCGGATTCAAGAACGCTTACTGGCAGCGCCTGGAATTTGACAACATCACGGCAAAGCCCCAGGAAGGAGAAGAGGACTATACGGCCAAACTGGCCGCTTACAACAAGGTTTACGACGCACTGCGTTCCGTCAAGCTCATCAGGAATTACTCGAAGGTTACCGTCAAGAGCGGTTGCGAGAATTTCATCCTGAACGGATTCTGGTTCGAGAATTACCCTCTTGAAGGAACGATTGCACCATATAACCGCAACACCCAGGAGTTTGTCGCCAATTATCAGGACTATCTTACCATCAAGAGTGTAGAAAGCCCGGAGGACTCCGTCTTTACATTCAGCAACGGAAGAACCGTAAACGGAGCGAATTACCAGGGCTTTATGCTTGCCTCAACCGGTTTCGAAACGGGAGAAGGTGTCCTTGACTCCGAG
This sequence comes from Candidatus Cryptobacteroides sp., assembly GCA_045597785.1. Classification (GTDB taxonomy): domain Bacteria; phylum Bacteroidota; class Bacteroidia; order Bacteroidales; family UBA932; genus Cryptobacteroides. The sequence continues at coordinate 35,348 of JAZLKT010000057.1, read as the reverse complement.
AAGGACAACTGGCACGGCGTGATTTCGGTCGATGACGAGCTTGTCAGCACCGGTTACGTATATGAGCGCGAAAAGGCGCTTGTCAAGCCCCAGTACATCATTGTCGCAGGATATTATGGTACGGAGAAGAGCACAATCGACCGCGACAACTTGCGTTACTATAAGATTGCAATGCAGGATGCAGACGGACAGTTCTATGCAATGCTCCGCAACTTCGACTATATGGTAAAGATAACCGAAGTCACCACCGCCGGCTGCGCAACGCCCGAAGCTGCAATCAACAGCATCCCTTCCGGAGACATTTCGGTCAATGTCGAATATAACGAGCTGCCGAACATTTCCGATGGTGAAGCACGTATGTCGGTTGACCACACGACCGTTGTTGTCATCGCACCCATCGGGCAGACCACGACAGCCGAGATTCTCTACAAGTATGAGCCGAACATCAATTCTAACGCCTATACCGGACTCGGAAATGAATTCCTTACCGAAGACAACCCCGAGCACGGTCGTCCGTTCGTGCTTATGGACTGGGAGGGGACATCAGGGTCGAACGGAGACGTAATAGGCAACCTTGTGGTTTCAAGCACTTATGTTGACGGTGACGAGGTCAAGCATCTGAAAACCACGGATATGTCCGATTCGGACAACCCGACAGACGTCTCGCCCTACGCCGGCGCCGACGATGGTTTCGGACACATCGTCATAACCACCACAGAGGTTACTGCGACACCCAAGACACAGTCCATTACCATAACCGGAGTCAGATACGAGGACAATGCCCGCAAGACAATCACCCGAACAGTAAACCTTATCCTGCGTCCTTCGCTCGAACTCAGCCTGTCGGCCGGCCCCAATACAAACTACGAGGTGGCGTCGGACAATGCCGACTACGCATCAGCCAACATCCCGACCGGGTCGGGCGAGAAAGTGACACTGAACCTGTCGTTCGATGCATATCTGCCGTCGTCTATGTTCCCGATGGATTTCAAGATAGAAACGACGAACCGCACCCTGTCTCCCGACGACGAATACAATGCCGTTCAGGAACTTCCCGTCCGCAATGGAATCGGCTCTGACGGATACCCTTCCTACTGGTTCGAGAAAACCCTTACCTGGGACGAGTACAGCGCGGCAAGAACCGTGGATGGGAACAAGACCTTCCCGGTTTATTTCAAGACCATCGTTCCAACGAGCGCGACAACGTTCAAGGTGAGCCAGGCGGCTTTCAACAATGCTTCGGTTAAGGTCAACAACGCCTCGCTGCGCAGCTTCAACAACCTTGCATTCAGCGCAAGTTCGCACGAGGTCGGTGTCAGCGAGCGGTTCTCGTTCGATCTCAGCACAAGCACGAACCTGCCCGCATCAATAACCGTGAAGATGAGCGGAATCGAGCCGTCTCCTGTCCAGACCTCGGGAAGCACCGCGCTTACCTATGTCAAGTCCGAAGGAGGATACGACTATTATACGATGGTTCCGTCGGAAGGAGTTACTCACTATCAGTTCGACGTAACGCCGTTCGTAGAGGACATTGTTACGGTTTCCCTGTCCGCATTCCTCTATACCGACAACTCGAAGACCATTCTCGCAGGCGCCGGCGCAGTAAGAATTTACACTCAGGACGACTTTATCACCATTACCAACACGCCCGCGTATGAACAGGGCAAGATGGTTCCCGGCGAAAAGGCGGCTCTGAAGATTTGGATTCCTGTAATTTGCAACGAGGACAATAAGGCCGTAACCATCGGAGGGCTCAGCACCACGCGTTCGACAACCACTACGATTATCGACGGCCTGGAGTGTCGCAGTTACACGACATCGGCAGGAGCCTATTCTGCTCCCGTCAATAGCGCGGGCGGCAACATCGGCTATAAGGCAACACTGGCCGTTCAGGTCGGCGGAAACCCTGCCGGAAGCGTAAAGGTTCCCATTTACGGAATACAGCTTGGCGAAGAGATGACATCGACTTCGTTCGATTCCGGAACAAGATACATTCTGAAGGCCCCCGATACGGATTTTAACAGGTACCTGTATAATCCCGGCACTAACAATGCCTCAGCTATCTTTAAGCGCGACAGCGATTTCAATAATCAGTTTGATAACACTTTCCTAATGAATATCAATTCAGGGAAAATTTCGACAGTGAGCAGTTCAACTACATATTATCTTGACTTCCAGCAAGCAAAAGGCGGGAGTTGGACTAATAGAACTTATTCTTATACTCCAAGATTTGATAGTACACAGAACAATACATCCATTACGTTCGCGTATTCTGCAAACAACGGAATCTCTCTCGCACAGACCAATGACGAAAGAAAATCAGACTATGGTGGATCAGCAAATTACGTTACCAGGTATTTGTACAACAACGAAGACAACATTACCCAGAACACGAGCGTCCATTACTGGCACATCTACCCGGCAGTATTTGTAGCACCTGCCGAGTAACGGGTTCAATCAAGCATTTTCTGCGGCTCCGGAATCAGTTCCGGGGCCGCTTTTCTATTTTCTATCGCCCTATCTGTCAACCTTTCACAAAAACTCCGTATATTTATCGGATTATTCATAATATATTGGGAATAATGTACAAAAGATATCTGTTGTTCGCGTTCCTGTTGCTACTAGCCTGCGGCTGCAGCAAAGACCCGTTCCGAAAAGGCCGGGCCATCGGCTGCAACGTCAATGTGAGCAAGACAAAGGGCTCGGTCAATTCCATCGGCAACCTCCAAACCGTCGGCACCTTCGACATCATAGGCGTGGCCGATGCCGACTATACAGACAATACCGGCACCAAGGACGGCAAGGCCGGGGAGTATTTCCGCACGACCATCAGCTATTCTTCCGGCAACTGGGCCTTCGATACACAGCAACTGTGGCTCAACGGCATAGGAATGCACTTCTGGAGCTATTTCCCCGACCTCGACACCGTGAACGACGATGACTCCGGCCGCGAAATAACCATCACAAGCTACACCGGCTCAACCTTCCAGTTCGACTACATCAACGACGGCGAACTCGACCTTCTCCTCGCCGGAAACGCCGAGACCCGCACATTCGACGGAGACAAGGTCAAGACGACAAGTTCCTCTACCGGACGCACCCCCAAGGACAGCAAGATAGACATCATGTTCTACCATCCGCTCGCGCAGGTGCGCTTTGCCGTGAGCACCGACGACGGCTCGTTCGATGCCACAAACCTCTCAATCAAGAGCATCTCGCTCACCAATGTCTACGGCTCTGGAAAATGCACTTTCAACCCCGTTCTGAGCGGCACTCCCGCAAAGCCGACATTCTCGTGGAGCGATCACAACCATAAGAGCAGCTTCACGAAATCTTTCTCCAACTGGAAGGCCGGCGACTGGACGTCCGGCTCGTACAGCGGAGGCAATCTTTACACCCAGACCGCCGACGTCTTCTTCATGGTTCCGCAAACCGCCCCCGCAGGAGCAGCGATTACCATTAATTTCATAAAGAACGGCACCGAAGAGATTTCGCGCTCGATAGCCATCACCGACCCTTGGCTGGCGAACAAATACTACACCTACAAGCTCGCAGCCAACCTCCAATCGATGAACTTCAGCGCAACCCTCATCGACTGGGGCGAAGGCGACGACTGGACCTATTCCGGAGGCGTCTGGACCAATGACTGATAGACGAAAATGACAACATCATTCCGATACTTATCCGCGGCTCTGCTCCTGCTCGCACTCTGTTCGTGCAGGAAGGATCCGGCCACCGGCAGCTTCGATGCCCAGATACGCTTCCGTGCGCTCGGCACCAAGGCGGAGACCTCGGCCCCCATGCCCGACGGCAGCGAATTCAGCCTCAACGGCGCGCTCTGCAGCGGCTCGAGCTGGACATCCGGCAGTGAAGAGGCGGTCTACGAAAACATCACCGGCCGCGTGAGCGGCAACAGCGGTGCGTGTGCAGTCGGGCAGACGCGTTACTGGCGCCAGAACAGCAGCTACCGTTTCCGTGCGCTCAGCCCCATCGCCTCAACGGTGGGCACCTATTCCGACGCGCTCGACGGCAACGTGCAGATAGGCGGCTTCACGGTCATCAGCCCGGCCGAAACCGACCTGGTTCTGAGCGACCTATATTCGTGCACCACGGGTGCCAACGTTAGCTCGCTCGGGGCCGTTCCCCTCACGTTCAGGCACCTGCTGTGCAACGTGCATTTCTTTGTGAAAGAGGATCAGGAGAGCGGCGCGGATGACGACGAAGACATTTTCACCGTCACCGGAGCAAGGCTTACCGGCATGAAGAGCAAAGCCGGCTACTCCGGCACGAGTACGTCCGGCACCTGGACTCCGGTTGAAGCGGCGGCGCTTTCGATAGTCAACAACTCTCCTGTTACGGTTTTGCCAGGCGAAGATTCGCAACTGTTCTCCGACGGCGGGCTGATTCTTCTTCCGCAGGCCGTGAGTGGCGATATTAAGCTGATTCTGAACTACAGCGTAAACCACGGCGGCGAAGTTACCAACAAGTCGGTCACCCTGACCCTTCCCACCACCATCTGGACGCAGGGGCTTTCGTACAACTACAGGATTGAATTCAAGGAAGACTACAACGTCAAATTCCTTGAGCCGGGCATTGAGGAATGGGGTGCAACCCAGACAACCGGAGCCATAATCATCAAATAAGGGTGCAGCCATGAGATTTCTGAAATTCATTCTTCTTCCCGCACTTGTTATTGCGGCATCCTGTCAGAAGCCGGCCCAGGCCGGCGGCAACGGCAACGACACCGTTCTCGAGTGGCCCGACTACATCTGGTTCGGGGCCGATGTCAGCACCAAGACCCCGATTATCGAGACAATGCGCGGCCGGAGCTTCGATGTCGTGGCCTTCAAATACAGCAAAGACACCGACTGGACCACATTCAAAGCCACGGGAACCCCGGCATCGTCAGCCACTTCCGGTTCGGGCGCCGACCTTGTCAAGGGCTTCGCGTTCCCCACGCACGTGAACTGCGCGAGCAACGGCGTCTGCAGTTACGACTACAACAATACGGCCTCTGCCGGTCCTTCCGTATGGCAGGGCGGCAAGAAATATTCCTTCTTCGCATTCTATCCGCAAGCCGGGTCTTCCGTTTCGGGAGAAGGTGGCGTAAGCCTCTCTTCAACAGCCTCTACCGCCAGCGCGCCGGTCATTTCATATTCGGTTCCCAGCTGGACGAATCCCGACCTTCTGCCCGATGTGATGACATCCGCGGCCACAGACCTCGAGAACAAGGGCGACGGCACGGTTGCCTTCATGTTCAAACACAAGCTGTGCATGCTTTGTGTGGAAGCCCGAAACCTTGACGAGACGCCAATCCAGATAAGGAACCTTACCCTCGAGCTTACTTCGAAGGTTTACACCTCCATCTCCATTCCGCTTGACGGAAGCGCCTGCACGCCTTCCGGGAGCAAGACCGGCGGCATAGCCTACGTGCTCCGCAGCGGCGAGAGCGACATTGTGACGGTGGAGACCTTCGGCGCAAACGACTCGGCTGAAAACACCCTCATTTCGGGCAACAAGAACGTTATGTTCATCCCTATGGACCCCGACGGACCGGACGGCAACGCAGAAACTTCGGCGGACAACATGCCTTACCTGACCGGCAATATCTGTCTGCAGTACCGCGAAAACAAGGGAGGCGACAGCTGGTCGGAATGGAGAACCATCACGACCGATGATGATGGCGGCAATTATTTGCACGACGGCGAGGAATTCGAGGCGGCCCGCAAGTTCGAGGCGGGAAAGAGATATTCGTTCGTTGTCACATTCGCGAACGGCGCCATCACCATTGCGGTGATCGAATCGGGCGAGTGGACCAATTACGACCAGTACATAGAATTCGAATGATGAGACATTTCAACATATCGCTTGCCTGCGCCGCCGCGCTGTTCCTCTTTGCAGGATGCTCGGTGGAAGGGCTGCGTGCTCCAGAGCCTTCCGACGGAAAGATACAGGTTGTCGGGCGAATCACCCCGTTCAACGAGACAAACGCCCGGATGACGAAGTCCGTGAAGAGCAACGACGAGTCCGTCGTCACGAATATGGCGATGTTCGTTTTCGATAACGACGACAAACTCGTTGATTATCAGTTTACCTTGGGCAGCAAGCCTCTGTTTATGATTGACCGTACGAGCGAATCACAGCCTTACAAACACTGGTCGGGCGAGCTTTCCAACAGTCATATTTTCATTGTCGCCAACATCCCCTCGGCCTGCCGCGACGCTTTTGCAGCAGCCGGAGCAGATACCGATTTGACCAAGGACGAACTCAAGGATATCGACTTCTCGGTAGCGGGGGCCATCCCGGTGGGTGGCGTTCAGTCCTACGGCGGCCTGCCGATGTACGGCGAGTCGGAGGCGATTGACCTCGGGCCCGGATCCGATCTGAGCGGGAACGTGCTCGAAATTCCCCTTACCTGTCTGTTCTCGAAGGTGACTTTCAATATCATTGTCGTTCCGGACCAGCGCTCCGACAAAGTCCAGTCGTTCGACCTTAGCAGCTGGGAGGTCGAGAACGTGCCCAAGAATGTCTGCATTGCCTACGACGATGCCGGCGAATCGAAGAACGCCCGACTTGCGAAGAACACGAAGAAGACCTTCTACACCGTCGACAACAATGTCGATCCCGTTGAGCAGATTCTTTCCGACAACGTGAAGTGGTCCGAAGTCGCACCGACTTCGATGATGTGTTTCAGTATGTACGTACCGGAACATCGCGTCACCCCGTCTTTGACTCCGGAATATCCGACAACGATTACCGCTGATGCAAAGCAGATGTGGAAGCCTGCTTATGTAGGTGAAGACGACGAGCCTTTGAAAGTTACCATCCATGGCACTTACAGCGACCATCGCGGCCTTGACAAGGATGTCCACTACACCATTTACCCCGGCCTGAACAATTACGACAACTTCGAAATCGAGCGCAACTGCGAATACGTCAACAATATCACAATCAAGGGCGTAACCAACAGCATGTGGGCCGAGGAGGAAAGCGTTTCGTTCGACCTGCGCGTCGATATGAGCCAGACCTCCTACCGGTTCCAGATTGAGCGCGAGACCCTTCTCGACTCGCACTGGGAAATCAGGCCCATGCGCGTGGTTCTCGACCCGAGAACCGATCCGCAGTATTTCGAGGGCTCGCACATTGAAATCGAGCTGATGGACGATGGCGACGGCCTTCCGGGCTGGATTCGCTTCGAGATGCCGTCAGACAGTGACATAAGTTCCAACGCCGGCACATATTGCCAAACCGGCGGACGCACCGATCTCGCCTACGGAAAGCGCCGCTATTTCACCTCCGATCTGCTCACGAATACTCTGAACAACACGAGCAAGGCAAGCACCAGCAATGCACTTATTAAGTTCGGTGTTGATTTCCCGTCCAATTCCGGGGCAACAAACGGCTACGAGCACACCATCTGGGCGTACATTGATGAGAACACGACTATTCCGGACAGCCCCGGCAGCTCGACCCGCCAGGCCCACGTCCAGTGCCGATTCTACCTTAAAGACCAGTCCGGCGACAATTACGAAGTCAAGGAAGACTACTACTTCATCCAGCGCGGCCTGCACCGCATCGACTACGGCGGCCGTGCCTACGGTATCGAATACTTCGAGGAATACCTCTACAACTTCGATGCGAAGGAAGGCTACGGCGCCACCACCGACGGCATGGCCTGGGGGCTGAATGGAGTACAATTATCAACGGAAGAGAATGCAATTTTCTGCGAAGGCATCCTGAGTGACGAAGCTGCGACAAACGCTGTCAGGACGGCATTTCCGAATGCAAAATATGACTTCTATATCAATGCGGAAGAAGCCGCGGGCGGACATTTGTCATATTTCCCCTACAGCGGACAGAAATTCACGAAGAAGATTGTTTCAGAAGCCGGTATCGGTGCTCTCGCCACAAATGAACAGCCTAGCAGCGCTGTTGAATACTGCCTCAATAAAAACAGGCGGTCGGACAGCGGCGGAACCGTTGCGCAGGCGGACATCAAATGGTATCTGCCCGCAATCGACGAGATTGAAGCTGTCTGCTCTGGAGGATATTCCGATTTCGAAGTGTTCCAGAATAAATATTATTGGTCTTCACAACCAGCGTTTCATGTATATGATATGACTTATTCCAGCCTTGGTTCTACTAGTGGACACTTCTTTATGGACAACACCTCTAATGCTCGCGCCACCAAGGTTGACGATGCCGGAAAAACCGTAGGTAGCGGAGAAACCGATGCTTCGATAAGATATACCTTTTCATATTGGAACCAATCTTCTTACGGAACAGAGTCTACCGGCAAGACACCTACGCTTGGACCTGGCAATCAGGCAAGATCAAATATCAACCGCATCCGCTGCCTGTATGCCGGTGATTTTAGTGTCAAAATCCAATCTGTCCACGACTTCGAAAGCGGTGCGTCTGCGAATGGCTGGACGGCAAGTCAGATCAACCAGAGCACTTCGAGCAAGCACGGCGGCTCATATGCCGGACAGACGGCGAGCAACCGCACGAATACACTCACCTATTCTACAAAGATGACTGAGCCCGAGGATATTTCGTTCTGGGTTTACAGTACCAATACTTCTACATCGGGAACCTGGTATATCGAAGTGTCGTCCAACGGTACGTCTGGATGGACCTCGGTCAAGACCCAGGCCAGCAACATCAGTTCCTGGACTCAGGTCAGCGCGGATCTGAGTTCACAAAAGAATGTGTATGTCCGCATCAGGCATTACAACGGCAGCAATACTCAGAACCGCAATACACGTTTCATCGACGATATTGTGCTGAACTACTCTCAGCACCAGGATTAACCCCCTATATCCCCAGCTCGCCCTTCAAGGCACGGAGCAGGTCGAAGGCCTGCAGGGGGGTCATGTTGTTCAGATCGGCACCGGCAAGACGGTCGCGCACGCTCTCGAGAGTGGGGTCGTCGAGCTGGAAGAAAGATAACTGCACGCTGCCGTCTTCGGCAAGATCGCCGTTGCGGCTCATTGCCACGACACCGCGCTCGCGGGCCTCAAGGTCGCGCAGGCTCTTGTCGGCAAAATCTATCACTTCCTGAGGCATACCGGCAAGCCTGGCTACGTGAATACCGAAACTGTGGGCAACGCCGCCCGGCTGCAGCTTGCGGAGGAATATCACCTCGGTTCCCTGCTCCTTCACGGCAATGTGATAGTTCTTGACCCTTGGGTACTTGTCCTCAAGGTCGTTCAGTTCGTGGTAGTGCGTCGCGAACAGAGTCTTGGCGCCGTGACCGTATTTGTGAATATACTCCACAAGGCCGCGGGCAATGCTCATACCGTCGTAGGTGCTGGTTCCGCGCCCTATCTCGTCGAGCAGCACGAGCGAACGTGCCGAGAGGTTATGCATAATCATCGACGTCTCCAGCATCTCCACCATAAAGGTCGATTCTCCGCGGGAGATGTTGTCCGATGCACCCACACGGGTGAAAATCTTATCGAACCAGCCGAAACGGGCCGACTGCGCCGGCACGAACGAGCCTATCTGGGCCATCAGCACGATGAGTGCGGTCTGGCGCAGAAGGGCCGATTTGCCGGCCATATTCGGGCCTGTGAGTATCATTATCTGTGTGTCACGGCTATCGAGCGTCACGTCATTGGGAACGTACTCCTCGCCGGGCTCCATCAGCGTTTCGATAACCGGGTGACGGCCCTGCACTATCTCAAGCGAGGTGCTGTCATCCACCACCGGCCGGCAGTAGTTCATCTCAACCGCCTGCTGTGCAAAACCCTGAAGCACATCCACCTGCGAAACGATTGCACAGTCGCCCTGAATCTCGCGAATATGCTTCTGAACATCGCCTATCAGTTCGCTGTAAAGCTTCGATTCGAGTTCGTAGATGCCGGCTTCGGCACCGACTATCTTCTCTTCGTAATCCTTGAGTTCGGTGGTTATGTAGCGCTCGGCATTGACCAGAGTCTGCTTGCGTATCCACTGTTCCGGCACGCGGTCGCGATAGGCGTTGCGCACCTCTATGTAATAACCGAAAACGTTGTTGAAACCTATCTTGAGCGACGGGATGCCAGAGGTCTCGCTCTCCCTCTGCTGGAGTTCGAGAAGGTAGTTCTTGCCGCCACGCGAGATGTCGCGCAGCGAATCGAGTTCCGCCGATACGCCCGGAGCGATGATGTCGCCCTTTCCGAGCCCGCCGGCAGGGTTTTCGAGGATTGTGGCCTCTATCTTTATGCGCAGGTCGTCGCAGGCCTTCATCCCGCTTGTCAGGCGTGCAGCGGCTTCGCTGCCCGAGCAGATCTCCTTGATGGGCTGCATGCGGCCGAGGCTTCTTGCAAGCTGGCGCATCTCGCGGGGAAGTATCTTACCGGTCGCGGCGCGCGAAACTATACGCTCGAGATCGCCAATCTCGCCGAGCGCGGCCTGAAGGTCGCCAAGCGCTTCGGCATTGTCAACAAAGTACTGCACCGTGTCGAAGCGTGCGTTCAGGGCCTTGCGGTCGACAAGAGGCATTGCCAGCCACTGGCGCAGGAGGCGCGAACCCATCGGCGTGCAGCAGCGGTCAATGGTCTGTACGAGCGAGACGCCATCGTTTCCCGCGGCGCTCTGGAAAATCTCAAGGTTGCGGAAGGTGAAGCGGTCCATCCACACGAACCGGCCCTCGTCGATGCGCGAGATGCTGCAGATGTTCTTAAGCCCAACGTGCTGGGTCTGTTCGAGGTAAAAGACCAGCGCGCCGGCAGAGCATATGGCAAGAGGCATGCTGTCCACAGCGAACCCCTTGAGGCTCTTTACGCACAGCTGGCGGCAGAGTTTCTCTACGGCTGAGTCATAGACAAACGCCCACTCTTCGATTGAGGAAATATACGCCTGAGTGCCGAATTTGTCCTTCACGGCACGGGCGACGTCGCGTGCGCAGACAATCTCCTTGGGGGAGAACGAAGCCATGAGGGTGGCGATGTAATCCATCGCACCCTGGGCAATCTGGAACGTTCCGGTAGACACGTCAAGAAATGCGGCTCCGCACTCGCCGTCTTCGAACGAGAGTGCGCAGAGGAAGTTGTGTTCCTTGGTGTCGAGCATCCCTTCGCCGAAGGCTATGCCCGGAGTAAGGATCTCGGTGACTCCGCGTTTGACGAGCTTGCGTCCGGCAAGGCGCGGATCTTCAAGCTGGTCGCAAACAGCCACCTTGTAACCGGCGCGTATGAGTTTCTGGAGATACCCTTCTATGGCGTGATGGGGGAAGCCGGCCATAGGCGTGGGCTCCTTGTCGCCGTTGCTGCGTTTGGTGAGCACGAGACCGAGTACCTTGCTCGCAAGCAGGGCATCGTCCGAATAAGTCTCATAGAAATCGCCTACACGGTATAGCAGCAAAGCCTCGGGGTACTGCGCCTTAACGGCGAAGTACTGCTTGAGCATAGGGGTATCTTCCTGAATCTTAGCCATTTCAGAAAATGAGGTTCGTAGCGAAAATGAGGACTATCATCACCGGGATAATCCACCTTACGAGGAAGTACAGGAACTTGAACAGACGCACGTTCACCGTGCCGTGATTCGTGAATTCGCTGTAAACGTCGTCCTTTTTCATCTTCCAACCCACAAAGATGGCGAACGCCAGGGCGCCGAGCACCATCAGGTAGTTGGATGTAAGCACGTCGCAGAAGCCGAATATCGTGCGCTTGAAGATGTGCACGCCACTCAGCACGCCGAACGAAAGCGAGCACAGAACACCCACGGTCCAAGCGGAGGCGAATATGAGCGTGCAGGCGGCCGGGCGCGAAACACCCTTTCTTTCCACAAGATGCGCAACGCAAACCTCGAACATCGAGATTGCCGATGTGAGAGCCGCGGTCAGTATGGCAATGAAGAAGATGATGGTGATAATGTAACTTATCACCGGAGCGTTCATGCTCATCTGTGCGAAGATGTACGGCAGTGTCTCATAGACCAGAGCCGGACCCGAACCGGGAGCGAGGCCCGCGGCAAACACGGCCGGCATTACGGCAAATCCCGCAAGGATGGCGAAGAACGTGTCGAAGACAGCCGTCAGCGCAGACGAAGCCGCAATATTCTCCTCGCTGCGCAGATAGCTCGAGTAGATGAGAACGCATCCGGCGCCAAGGCTCATCGAGTAGAAGGACTGCCCCATCGCATAGGCGATCGACGAAAGGTCAAGCTTGGAGAAATCGGGCTTGATGAGGTATTTCACACCTTCGGCCGACCCGGGAATCGTAAGCACATATCCCGCAATGACAACCATCAGTACAAACAGAACCGGAATGGTGATCTTGGAGAATTTCTCTATGCCGTTCTTTATGCCGAGCCTTACAATCAAGGCTGTGATGCCAAGGAATGCCGTATGCGCGAAGATTGGCTCCCATATCGAAGACGACATCTTGCCGAACATCGACAGACCATCGGCGCCCGACCCCGAAACCGGACCGGAAATGCAGCTTCGAACCAGAAAATCGACAGACCATCCTCCAACCACGCTGTAATACGAAATGATGACGAAGGCGCATATTACAGTCAGTACGCCAACGTATCTCCATCTGGTGCCGGGAGCGAGGCGAACCATCGCCTCATAGGTGCCTCTGCGCGCACTGCGGCCGATTATGCTCTCGCAGAGCATAATGGGCAGCGATATGCATATCGTACAGAGAATGTAAAGCACGATGAATGCCGCACCTCCGTGCTCTCCCATAATGTAAGGGAAGCGCCAGATATTGCCCAGGCCTATCGCCGAGCCGGCAAGGGCCATTATGTAGCCTGTCTTGCTTGCAAATCTTTCTCTAGCCATTTATCTTTTTATACACTACAAACTCGTATTTCCAGCCCGTCGGCTCGTCGGTGAAGCTTTCGGAGCGGCTTGCGACCTCCCACTTCGTGAGGTCGATTTCGGGGAAGAACGCATCGGCGTCTTCGACCACCGTATGGACGTGCGTTATATATAGTTCGTCCATATCGTCTATCGCAGCGCGGTAAACCGACGCGCCGCCTATTATGAAGCATTTCCCGGCGCCGGAAAAGTCGGCCATTCCATAGGCGTCATCAAATGACAGTGCAGTGAACACGCCTTCTATGGGGTCTCCGCCGGCGTTGAGAACAACGTTAAGCCTGCCCGGCAGCGGGCGGCCTATCGAGAAGTATGTCGTGCGGCCCATTATGACGGGATAGCCCGAAGTGGTTTTCTTGAAATACTTCAGGTCCTCGCTCAGGTGCCAGGGAAGCGCCCCCTTGACTCCTATCCCCCAGTTGTCGGCCACGGCCGCTATCATACATTTTTTCATTCTTCTACGGAAAAAGCGAAGATTATTGCCTGACTGAACACTTCGCCCGGCCGGAGCACGGTCGAAGGATAATCGGGACGATTGGGGCTGTCGGGGAAATGCTGGCATTCGAGGGCAACGGCGCAGTAGTCGTGATAAACGACACCGCCCTTGCCGGTCGGGCAGCCTTCGAGCCAGTTTCCGGTATAGACCTGTATGCCGGGCTGTGTGGTGCAGACTTTGAGCACACGGCCGCTCTTCTCGGCACGGAGCGTGGCGGCCTCCTGCAACTGGCCTTCGGTGTAACCGTCAATCAGCCAGCAGGCATCGTAGCCTTTGCCGTAGTTGAGAGCCGGGAAATCGGCCCTGATATCGCGTCCGAGGGGTTTTTCGTTGATGAAATCCATCGGAGTTCCGGCTACCGGTTCCGATTCGCCAAGCGGAATGAGAGTATCGTCCGTAGGCAGATACTCCGAAGCGTTGAGTTTAAGCGTGTGGCCAAGGACGCTTCCGCTGCCGTGCCCGTCGAGGTTGAAATAGGCGTGATTCGTCAGATTGACGTGCGTAGGCGCGTCGCACTGCGCGGTGAACGTCAGGCGGAGTTCATTCTCCTCGCTCCAGTCGTAGCGCGCAACTACTTTAAGGGCGCCCGGATAGCCCATCTCGCCGTCCTCGGCAAAATACATGAACTCTACCGAAAGGGGGCCGGTCTGACGGCTCTCCCAGATGCGGTTCTGGAAGCCCTCCGGTCCGCCGTGCAGATGGTTGGGCCCGTTGTTGACGGGCAGCGAATACTCTTTTCCATCCAGGGTGAAACGGCCTTTTGCTATGCGGTTTGCATAGCGACCCGGGCACTTGCCGGCGCAGGGACCGTCGCCAAGGTAGGCGTCGTCGCTGTCGTATCCTATTACGACGTCATCGAGTTTTCCGTCCCTGTCGGGAACATTGATGGAAACGATTGCCGCTCCGAGACTGCTCAGCGTAACGCTGGCTCCTGAAGCATTTGTAAGTGTATATCTGGTGGCTTTCATATGACTTGGTGCAACAAAGTGCCAAATTTAACAAAATTTTGCCGAATTCTCTGCAGCGCCGGTGTGGGCTCGGGCGGCGGCTATTTGAGGAACCGGGCTATCCACTCGCTGTCAACGAGGACCAGACCGGCCGCCTTTTCACGCATGACCGGGTTGCGCGAGACTATCCCTTCGCAGTCGGAATATACGTTCGAGCCGATGGCTATCATCTGCATCGAGCCGTTCTCGGGATAAGTGAGCACTATCTCCGAATCGGCCCCCTCGGTGCGCAGGAACTTCAACTTTACATCCTTGCCGAGCTCCATCTGTGTGACATACTTGCAAAGTTCCATAACCACATCATCGAAGCCGGCATTGAAGATTTTAACCTTTTCGATGAGCGAGCCGGCATCGGGAACCCTGCGGCAGGTGTAGCCCTCAAGGCCGGGAGAAGTCAGCGGAGTGGGGCTAAGAACCAGGAGCAGGCGCTCGGCGGGGTCGTGATACACCATTGCCCCGGTTTTCAGCGCGGGAGTCCCGCATTCGGGGCAATTTGCCACGAAAAACGAACCGTCGAGGACAGCGTCCTTGATTTCGGGGCTTTCGCTTACGTTAACCGACTGCGGCAACGCCGCGTCGAAAGCGTTTGAACATTTGCTGCAAATCATAGGTCTATCGTGAATACAAGTTCCCACTCGGGGTCGATGGGGTCGGTAAAGTTATTTTCGAAAGCGGTGTATTTCACACCCAAGCGCGTGATGTAAGGGATGAACAGGAAGTTGCCCAGCACTACGTCGAACTGGATTCCATAGCCTAGCAGGGCCTTCCAAGGCTCTTCGGGAGCGAACTTTCCGGTTATTGAAAAATGCGGGTAAACTTCGAAATTGCGGACGTAGAAGAAGGGACAAAGCCGGCTCCAGTCCACGAATCCGAACGGAATGACGTAGTCGGCCTTCAGCTGCGCGGCCTGCTGATACCAGTTGGCAATACCCGTCCAGCTTATACCGTGATTCCTGGCGATACCGGGCAGGTAGCCGTAGAGTGCGCCGGCGAATTTGCCGTTCTGCACGGCGGCTTCGGCTCCGATACCTAAACGCGGATAGACGCAAGCCTCCGCAGTGGGCAGCATCGTATAGGCACGCACCGCAATGGTGTACTCACCCCTGGTGTTGATCTGTGCCGAAGGAATCACTCCGCGCGACCAGCCTCCGCCGCTGAAATTGAGCGGCACATAGGCGCGGAAACTTCCAAAGAAAGGTATTGCCCGCACGTCGACCTCCCCTTCGGGGACGAATACCCTCGGAGGATAATCGTAACGTGCCGACGCTTCCAGCACCGGATACAGTCCGCGATATGTCAGGCTCATCCCGGACGAACTCAGGCCCGCCGTCGCGTAGCCGTCGAAAGTCCCGAGAGTGTTCTGGAAGAATGCCGTAGCGCCTAAATCCACGTCCTGCGAGGTTACGGCAAAGGAAAGGTCGTCAATATTGTCGATGAACACCTGTGCGGGCAGCCAGGAATGCACGCGCAGCGCGTGGGCAAGCCGCCCGTAATGCTTCGGTGCGCTTATATTCACGCTGTCAGAAGGTGTGAGCGGAATCTTTTCCTGCGCGCTCAACTCTTCGGCGAAGGGATAGGTATGGCGGTAGTCCCAGTTGGCTCGCTCGTAATCCAGGTCATCAACGGGCGCGCCGTAAACCAGGCGTCCTTCGCGGCTGATTGAGGAATAATAGAGCGTATCTCCCCGAAACGCGAACCCGGTGCCTCCGTGACGGATATTGGTAAGCCGCACGAGACTCCCGTCTGCGGGGTCGAGCCTGTACATCTCGTTGGAGCCGTCAAGGTCCGATTCAAAATTCAGAAATCCGCCTTCCAAGCCACGGAGACCGCATATCTTCACGGAACTTCTGGCCGGCAGAACAAAATCTCCCGTATGCACGTTTATGATTCCGAAGCCATCATCCGTTATCACCGAGCACCAGAGCGTGCCGTCATCAGTCCAGGCGCTTTCGACCGCCTGAACCCCGACGGGCATAGGGTACGAACAGAGCCTGTCGCCCGAAAGGGTGAATATGACCACGGCGCTTGTCCCGTCGGACAGGTATTCCGTTGCCGAGAGGAGCGAGTCGCAAGGATGGGCGGCGGGGTTGTAGAAGCGTCCTCCCTTCACGAGCGTACGCCGGCCGGCGGCCTCGTTCCATGCGATGATATCGCTGTACGAAACCATCTCCCAACGCAGGTCTGCACGCACTTCGCTCCAATATATCTCCCCCGATACAGGGCTGTGCGAAAGGGTTGAGCTGTACGAACCCATACGGGCCATGCGCTCGGGCTTCGAGTCCTTCCGCCCTCCCGGGCCGGAGAACGAAGGCACACGCACAAGCTGCTTTCCGCCCTGGACCATCCCGCTTCGCACGGCATAGAGCGAGGCTCCGTCGGAAGTCATTCCGCTGTAATCTTCGAAGAACTTCGGCACGGCCGATATTCGCTCCGACGGGGTAAATGGCAGGCGCGAGCGGTCGTACTCGTCCCAACTGTGCGCAAGATACCAGCTTGCAGTGTTGAACGCCTCGCGCGGGGTTATGCCTATGTCCTTTTTTATGGTCCCGCGCCAGTTGAGCGGAGCTATACCAAGATGCTTCTTGATGCGGTCGTAGTAGTTGCGCACGAACATCGTATCGGCATACACGCTCCTCAGACCTGCCTGAGCCACATATCCGGCCCTGTAATAGTCGGGCGTGTAGAGCCTTGCCGAGCCGTAATACCAGCGCCAGTAGTCGCGAAGGTCGCGCTGCGCGAAACTGGCCTTGTAGTACTCCAGGAAATCGGCGCTGCGCCCGCGTCCCGATGCCGTAAGGGCGGTTTCCGAAGCGACCGCATCGCCCTCGAGGAACGCCGGTCCGCAATACAGTGCGCTGAGGCCGGCGGCACCGATCTCGCCCGTAAGAGCCGTGAGGATCTTGAAGCTCCCGCGGTTGACGTACTGCATCTGCGTTGCATGCCTCCCTTCGTGCACGGCAAGCAGATCGATCCAGGGCGTGGCTTCGGGGCGATATGGCTCCGGATTGGTGTACAGCTCCATGCGGTGCGGGGTCCAGACGACCATTCCGTTGGCATAGCTCTGGGAGTTGTGCAGAAGCACAGGCATAGGCCGGCGGTGATAATACTGGTTGGCGTGGAAGCCCACGGTATAGGAGTTGGGCATCTTGTACTGCTCGAGCTTGAGCGCGAATGCCCGGCCCAGGGAATCAAATCCTTCGGGGTAGATTACGTCGAACGATTCGGTCTTGACATGAGACCAGCGCACCCCGGCAGGTTCGTTACCGGACACATAGAACTGAGCGTCCGCCTCGAATGAAGCGGACAGCATCAGGGCCAGGGCGGCCAGTATGGTTCCAGCGGACCTCAAATCTTGCGTGCGCCGTCAGAGATGACTACGTCGTAAATCTTGGGTGCGTGGTTGTACTTGGCGGCGAACTGCTCTTTGACGGCAGCGATGAAAGGCTCGTAGAGTTCGTCCTTCACGAGGTTGATGGTGCAGCCGCCGAAGCCGCCGCCCATAACCCTTGAACCCGTCACGTCCATCTTGCGGGCAAGCTTGTTGAGGAAGTCGAGTTCCTCACAGCTTACTTCGTAGAGCCTGCTCATTCCGAAGTGGGTCTGATACATCATCTCTCCGACGGTCTCGTAGTCGTCCCTTTCAAGAGCGTCGCAGACGTCGAGTACCCTCTGAACCTCGCCGATTACGTATTCGGCGCGGAGGAAGTCCTCTTCGGGAATCTGTCCGCGAACTTCGTCAAGCCAGAGCCTCTTCGCATCGGAGAGGAACTCAACCTCGGGATGGTTGGCGCGGATTGCGGCGGCTGCGTTCTCGCACGATGCGCGCCTCTTGTTGTAGGCCGACGATGCGAGTTCGTGCTTTACACAGGAATCCACGAGCACGAGACGGTAGCCTTCGGGATTGAAGGGGAAGTATTTGTATTCAAGGGTCTTGCAGTTGAGCCTGATCAGGCATCCGGCCTTGCCGAAGCACGAGGCAAACTGGTCCATGATGCCGCATTTGACGCCACAGTAGTTGTGCTCGGTGCTCTGGCCTATCTTGGCGAGTTCGAATTTGTCGATGCCGTTGGCGAAGATGTCGTTCAGAGCGTAGGCGAAGCAGCTTTCGAGAGCCGCCGAGCTGGAAAGACCGGCTCCGAGAGGAACGTCTCCGGCAAATACTGTGTCGAAGCCTTCCACCTTTCCGCCGCGTTTGATGGTCTCGCGGCATACTCCGAAGATATAGCACGCCCAGGCCTGACGGGGTTTGTCCTCCTCGTTAAGGCCGAATTCGGCCATCTCGTTGTAGTCCATTGAGAATGCGCGGACCTTGTCGGTGCCGTTAAGGCCGATTGCCGCCATTATTCCCTTGTCGATTGCACCGGGAAAAACATAACCGCCATTGTAGTCTGTGTGTTCGCCGATAAGGTTGATGCGTCCTGCTGAAGCGTAAACAACGCCGTCCTTTCCGAATACGGAACGGAATTTCTCTTGAATCTGTTCTTTCATGATATTTAGTGTTATTTGATTATACGTTGAAGAGGAAATGCATAATATCGCCGTCCTGTACCACATATTCCTTGCCCTCCACTCCCATCTTGCCGGCGGCACGCACGGCGGCTTCGGTCTTGTAGGCGACAAAATCGTCGTACTTGATTACTTCGGCCCTGATGAAGCCGCGTTCGAAATCGGTGTGGATAACGCCGGCTGCGCGAGGAGCCTTGTCGCCCTTGTGTATAGTCCAGGCGCGGCACTCGTCCGACCCGGCGGTAAAGAAGGTCTGCAGGCCAAGGAGTTTGTATGCACTCTGGATTAGCCTTACCACGCCCGACTCCTCGAGTCCGAGGTCGGCAAGGAACATCTGACGGTCGTCGTAATCTTCTATCTCGGCTATGTCCGATTCGGTTTTCGCGGCGATTACAAGTATCTCGGCATTCTCTTCCTTCACGGCCTCGCGCACTGCCTCGACATAGGCATTGCCGCTGGCGGCATGAGCCTCGTCCACGTTACAGACATACATCACGGGCTTGTTTGTGAGCAGGAAAAGGTTGCGGGCCAGTTCGGCCTCCTCGTCATTTATGAGAGCGACGCTGCGGCAGCTGCGCCCTTCGAGCAGGGCGGCGCGGTATCGCGTGAGCAGAGCCGCAAGCTTTGCGGCCTCCTTGTCTCCGGCCTTGCCGGCCTTTTCACATTTGGCGAGGCGGGCTTCGACGGTTTCGAGGTCCTTTATCTGGAGCTCCGTATCTACCACCTCCTTGTCGCGAACGGGGTCTACCGAGCCGTCGACATGCACTATGTTGCCGTCGTCGAAGCAACGGAGCACGTGCAGGATGGCGTCGCACTCCCTGATGTTCGCAAGAAACTGGTTGCCAAGGCCTTCTCCGCGGCTGGCACCCTTCACAAGGCCGGCGATATCGACAATATCCACGGTGGCGGGAATAGTTCTCTGGGGCTTGCAGATGTCACTCAGTACTTCGAGCCTCCTGTCGGGCACGTTGGTCGAGCCAAGATTGGGTTCTATGGTACAGAAAGGGAAGTTGGCACTTTGCGCCTTTCCTGAACTTACACAATTGAAAAGGGTTGATTTGCCCACGTTGGGCAGGCCCACTATTCCGCATTTAAGAGACATATTCCTTTATATAAAGCCTACAAATTTAGAAAATTATTGTCAAATTCGCAGTTATGAAAACGACTATGATACTTCATCTTCTCTCCACCATTATCGTATTCTGGAACGTGGAGAATTTTTTCGACAACAAGGCCTGCTCGGACAATCCCTCGGAGCGGTCTTTCAGCTGGAACGGCAGCCGGCACTGGACGGCAAGGCGGGTCGAGGCCAAGTGCAATTCCATCGCAAAGGTCCTGCTTTGCATTGCAGATGAATACGGAGAACTCCCTGCCGCCGTGGGCCTGTGCGAGGTAGAGAACGACCGGGTTCTGCATATGCTTTGCCACGAAACAGCCCTGCGGCACCTGGGCTACGAGTTCATCCACTTCGACTCGTCAGACCCGCGAGGCATCGACTGTGCCCTTCTCTACCGGCCTTCGGTGCTCGGGGTTCCCGACGCATCGGTAATCGGAATCGCCCGTACCCGCGACATCCTTCTCTGCCGTTTCAGAGGGCTTTCTGTCGCCGCGGTGCACCTTCCGTCCAAACTTGGGGCCGGCAGCGCCGCAAGGCGCGATTCCATCACCCGTGTACTGGCTGCGGCATGCGACTCGCTTTCGGCCTTCGGGCCTGTGGTCGCAGGAGGAGACTTCAACGAGCCGCGTGACACTCGCAGCGAGGAACTGCTTCGCCCCCTTGTCGAACTTTCACCCGACGGCAGCCTTCCGGCCGGGATGAAGGGCCGGGAAACCGACGGCCCGACAGGGAGTCTGAAATTTCAGGGGAAGTGGGAACTCATAGACCGCGCCGCCGTTTCGCCCGACATTGCCAGCCGCTCCAGGGCGGAAGTATTCGCTTCGCCCCTGCTGCTTGAAGAAGACAAAAAGTTCGGCGGAGTGAAACCCCGCCGAACTTATATCGGACCCCGCTACAACGCGGGCGTGAGCGATCATCTGCCGCTCGTTGTGGAAATCGATTAATAGTAACGCGCCCTGTTGTCCTGAACTTCGGCGGCTTCCATCATGACAGGTACAAGCATCTGGCTGGTGTACTGTGCCTTCTGGGCAGCGAAGTTGCGGGCGTCGGTCTCGGTGTAGAACGAGCCTGTCTCGCGGGCGGAAACCTTGTAGACGTAAACTCCGGTGATTCCGGCAACGGGGCCTCCGATTTCGTCGATGGGAGCTGAGTAAACGGCGCCGAGCAGGGCGGGTTCAGCCATACCCATATTCATTGCTGAGAAGCTGATGCCCTTGCGGCTTTCAACGCTCGAACCGAGAGCCGTGGCAATCTCTTCAAGAGTGCCGAGTCCTTCAATCTTCTCTGCGGCAGACTTGGCTGCGGCAGCGCTGCGCTTTTCGGCGTAGAGGACCTGACGGATCTGGCTTGCAACTTCCTTAACGGGGGTGTAGCCATCTTCGTGGATGCCCTTGAGGGCAACTACGAAGAAGTAGTTGTTGTTGACGGTGATGATTGCGGAAGCCTTGCCGGCCTTCTTGGCATCGAAGATCCAGCGGGTGATTTCCTTGGCCTGGGCGATTGAACCGTAGGTGTCGGTCTCTTCGGTAACTCCGTTGAAAGGATGAGAGTAAACTCCCAGGGAATCCACAGCCTTGAGGTAGCCCTCTACTGTACCTTCTGCGATGGATGCGAACCTGTTGGCCTCGGAATACTTGGCATTGAAGGTCTCCTTGCCGGCGAGGACTGTCTTCTCGAGGATGGCAACCTTCTTCTTCATGACGGGAGCCGTCTTCTTCGAAACAAGAACCACGTGGGTACCATATTGGGTGTTGAGCACGAAAGGCTTGCCTGTCTGTGCGGTGAGGACCGGCTCGAAACCGGGAATCATATAGGTCTGGGTGAGCCAGCCGATATTACCCATTTCACCGTCGGCCTGCGAGCCCTGGTCGGCTGAATGCAGCATGGCAACGGTAGAGAACTGACCGGGAGCCTTGGCGACAACTTTCAGGAGGCTGTCGGCCTCTGCCTTGGCTTTCTCGCCCTGAAGGAGGATATGCTTTACGTAAACGGAGTCGGAGAGCATCTGGCTGTCAACTACCTTGGCGGCATAGAAAGTGTTGCCGCTGTTGTAGATGGGCGACACGCCCTTCGCGTTCGAGAATGCGAAAGCGTCGATGTCGGAATTGATGCTCTTGAGTTCGCCCTTCTTGTACCAGTACTCCGAAAGTCCGCGGTCGGAATTCTTCAGGAGGAAGGTCTTCATGTTGTCCGTCTTGCCGAACTCGGCGTAAGCCTCGTCCATCTTGTCGGATGTGGCGGCGATATCATCGGCCGAAGGTGTAACCTCAAATACAACGTACTCGATATCGCGGCTGGCGTTCTGCTTGTAGTTCTTCTTGTGAGCCTTGTAGTAAGACTTGATTTCCGAACCGCTGACCTTGATGGTGCTGTCGGGAGCGAAGGTGTAGGGAACGCTTACAACGTCGAAATCGACGGTTGTATTGTTCTGGGCAACGGCATCTGCGAGGGTGAGGGCGTTTTCAACTCCGCTCTGGGCAAACAGCGAGTTGTACTTGATGTGGTACTGCTGCCATGCAACGCTGTTCTGGATGTACTGCCAGTACATTGCTATGCGTTCGTCCTCGGAAGAAGCGAGTTCGTTTATCTGGTCTTCGGGAATCGCTCCGCGAACGATGTCAGCCGCCTCTGCGTTACCAACCTTGAAGCCGGCCGCCTTGGCGTTCTTTATGAACATATACTCGTCGAGCAGGGCCTGCCAGGCCATGTTACGGACCTGCAGCTGAGCCTGTTCGTTCTGAGACGTTGTGCCGGTGGAAATTTCAGAGATGGTGGTGTATTTGTCCACCTCTGCGATGAAATCTTCGTAGGAGATTCCCCTCCCGTTGATTTCACCCACGTTCTGAGGACGTCCGAAAAGGGTCATCAGGTCATCCATAGGCGCGATGAAATAAAGAAGCGAAAGTGCGATGATGATGGATATCGCCACTCCGAACTTTTCGCGCATTTTTTGAAGAACTGCCATATTGTTTTACTATTTAAAATTATCAAAGGGCTGCGAATATACTAAAAATTTGGCAAAGGCCCTATAAAGTTCGCGGAATCTATGACGAAAACGGATGAGTCGCGGTTCGTGTATGCAAAGCCGTCAAAGGGGTTCAGGAGTATTGCATTGCGTGCACGGTCATCGCTGCGCATACCATAGCCCTGCATCATTCCGTCGCGGGAGAACATCTTGACGTAGCAGTCGGTATGAATCTGCTCGGCCTTGCGGTCCCAGTAGATGGTATCGGTCTGCATTGTCTGCTCCTTGATGACGTTCTTGATTATGACATTGCCATAGGCCGACCAGTGCTCCTCCTCTCTGCCCTTTTTCGAGACACGATGCTCCGCGCGGCGGGCCGTGATGGTGGATTCGAGCAGGCCGTCGGCGGTGTAGCTGAATACCGAGAGGCCGAGCGGAAACTTGTCAAGCGAGAGGGTGTCGCTCTCGTAGCGTTCCATTATCCTGGCTTCGATCCGCTGCATCACCACCCCGTCTTTGGTCTGTACGGCAAACATATCGCTGACCACCTGTACAGGGGTTTCCTCGAGATTTATCTTCTCTGCCTGTTTGAGTTTGCCTGCACATGAAACAACGACAAAAGCAACCGCGAGTGCGGTTGCCGTTTGTCTGAGGATGGTGTGCAGGGCGCTCACTACTTCTGGGTCCTGACCTTTGTCACTGCGCGGAGACCGCTGCAGCTTACGGTATATTCGTTACCGTCCTGGAGGTCGAACATGAAGGCATCGGCAGTCGAAGGGAAGTAAGCCTTGAACTCGGCGATCTTCTTGTTTGCTTCGGCGGCGAGGCTTGCGTCGGCGTTGATGGCCTTCTGCATATAATCCACTGCTACCCAGAAAGGTGCGCGACTTGCGATTTCGTTGCCCGAGCACTTGAGGGAGCTCCAGATTGTTCCAATGAGGAAGTAGGCCTTGCCGGCGTACTTGCCTTCAGTGTCGGCATCTGCCGCGTTCTTCGCGGCCTCAACGGCTTTGACGTTGTTGCCGGTACGGAAGCTGAACATTGCAAGCTCGTATGAGAAGCCGGCCTTATCCTCGGCATCGGCAAGGCGGATAGCCTCTTCCAGATACTTCACAGCCTCGTCAACCTTGCCGCGCTGAGAGTAAATCTGGAATGCCAGATGTGCCGTGGATGCACTGGGAGAATTCTTGTGCATAACGGCAATCGCCTTCGAGATAAGCTCGTTGTCGGCGCAATCTTCGGTCTTGAGCATGAAGGACACAATCTTCTGGGCAAGTTCGACATCTTCGGGAGCCGCAGCGAAGCGGGGCGTGAAGAGGGCGATGAGTTTGTCGCAGCTTGCAACCTTGCTGGCTACGAAGAGGCTCTCGAGGTCGGCGCGAACCTTTTCGTTCTGCTCGGCATCAACATCGTTCTTGGGCTCGGCCTGAGCGAGGAAATCAACGTTGCGGTTGTATGTCTCGATAACTTCCTCTTCGCCTATCATTCCCACCTTGTAGAGTTCGATGGCGGCCTTGAGGTCAAGGACGTAGATGTTAGACTTGGTCTCGGCGCCGTTGGCTTCGATAATCTCGTTGAAGCCGTCAAACAGGCGCTGGTCGTCGTCCTTTATATAGTTGGCCATATCGAGGCCCTTGTTGTTGCGGGCGGTAACGGCGCTTGCGGGGAAGAACTCTATACGCTGGTCGTGAAGGGTCATGAGCGAGTCGATGAGAGCCTGCTTGTAGATAGGGTTCTTCGCATTCGCGGTGATGAGCTTACGCATAAGGGTGGTTCCGTCAACAAGCATCTTCTGGCGGCTCTGGGGAGGGCAGTACTTGTAAGCCTCACGCCAGTTGGGGGTGGCGTCGGCATAGTTTTTCGTTTTCATGTACTCCTCGTAGTAGGAGAGATACTTGAGGCACTCAGCGCTGTTCGGACCGTACTTGTCGTTCTGGGCCATCAGGCCTGTTGCGGGTGCGATCATTGCCACGGCGGCAATTGCGATAAAAAACTTTTTCATATGTCGTTGTATGTTTTATTCGTATCTCGGCTTCTGGAACCAGATGTCAAAAAGATTGACTCCCAATGAGAAACCTACAAATGTTTCGTTTATTCCTCCCCCTCCTATGGGGCTGCGGCGGCCCACGTCACAACCGAGTGTAAGACCGTTGTACCAGCGGAACACCGGGAGTGTTGCTCCAAAAGTGATGCCATAAGCGGCGATTCCGTTGCTTTCGACCCTGTAATACTCGTTTTTACAGTATGCTCCGGCACGATAGGATACCCTTTTGCGGTAGTAGCGGATGTCGTTTCTGTTGGGTGTGTATTCCATTCCGAAACGCAGGGCCTCGCTGACGCAGGGGCTGAATTTGTCGTTGCTGTCGATTGCCCCGAGACCGGCTACGGACCAGTCGGCGCGGGTGTAGTCGAGCTGTGCGCGGAACTTGTCCATATAATTGAAGCCGAGGCCTATGCCGAGTTCGGGAGCAAAACTGGCTCCGGTAGCCGAATAGCTGTCCTTTTCTCCGACGGTCTTGATAACCCCCGGCGTTGTCCAGGTCGCACCGAAAACGGTTTTGACTTTCTTGCCCAGCTTCTGCTCATACTGAAGACCGAATTTGAAATTGCCTCCCGAAAGGGGCAGTTCGACGCTGTCGTCGATGTTTCTCGTCGATTCCGATTCGAAAATCCTCGCAAATGATTTGGAGATGCTTCCGAAATACATATTGTACTGAACGCCGACGGAGAGTCCTCCGAAGGGGTTGTATCCGAATGCGGCGAATACCTGATATAGGCTTCCCTGGCCCGAATACGAGTCGATTACGGTTCCGTGTTCAGCCTGAAGGATGGGGCTGTTTACGTGAGTGCTGCTCTTGTAGCCCGTCGTCGAAAAAGGCGCTATGCCCACGAGGGCGGCCGTGCGATAGAAAAGAGGCAGTGAGAATGCCAGCGACGAGATATTGCAGGTGTTGTTCACAGCCATCTTGTCATCTTCGCGGAAGAGGACGTTCTTCTGCAGGAGAGAGAAGTCGGTCATCACGGAAAGCGAGTCACGGGCCGTGACGGCAGCGGGATTCAAGGTGTTGATGAACCTGTTGTTGCGCGAAGCGATTCCTGTTCCACCCATGGTGCGGTTGTAGGCCGAGCCGGGCATTGACAGATCGCCAAGCGCATAGATGGAGTACGGTGCATAACCCGAGTAGGCTCCGCCGTCCCCGGCACGCAGTGTCACGGGTAGGCAGACGAGCGCCGCAAGGGCGCACGCAAGAAATATGTGTTTATTTCCTGTCGTCATAATCCTGTGCTATTGAGGCGAGGCCCATAAGAACCAGGTTGCTGATTACAAATATCGGCGATTTTACCCGTTTTGCGAAATATTCGGCGTCACCTCCGGTAAATACAACTACATTGTCGGGCAGGGCCCTTATGTAGCCTTCGATTTCAAATACTATGCCCGATACTACTCCCGATTCGATGGACGACTGTATCCCGGAGCCCCAGGGGGCCGGATTTTCAGGGGTGTTCACAAGAGGGAGCGAGCGCGAGTAGCGGTTGAGCGACTTGAATCGCGTACGGCAGCCTGGCGACACGTTTCCTCCGAGGAATTCTCCTTCCCGGGAGAGATAGTCCACCGAAATTGTTGTTCCGAGATCGAATACCGAGCATTTCTTGCCGGCGAACATCTTTCTGGCAGCAATGAGCGCAGCCGCCCTGTCATAGGATATATACTCGGGCAGGGAATAGGCACGGAGTATATCTGTATGGCCGCCGTCAAGCAGAATCAGAGACGAACAACACCCTTCCAGTTGATGTTGTTCATCGCTGTTGATGGTGCGTACCGAGGATACCACGAGAAGTTCCGGTCTTGTTTCTTCGGAGAGCAGGCAGATATATTCAACCATACGCTCTCCCTGGTAGCGGAAAGTCTTGCCGAGGGTTAGTCCTTCGGCATATGAGGCTTTGAGAGCGGTGTTTCCTATTTCTACCAGCAGATTCGGCATAAGGGTCGCAAATTTAACAATTTACTCCAATTTTTTCAATAGCGAAAGCGCTTTGTCCATACTGTCAACCCCTCTGGTTATTATTTTCAACTTACCTTCGGACTGTTTGAGTTCGAAAGGAGTGGCATTGATTCTGTCGAGCAGGTGACCGAACTGTTCGCTCTTGAAGAAAGGGGACATCTGGTTGGCCGGGAAGAAGCAGATGAACATTCCGTTCTTGACTATCACTTTTTCGAAGCACAGACGACTGCCGAGATTACGGAGTTTGACCACATCGAAAAGATTGGAAACTTCTTCAGGCAGGGCTCCGAACCGGTCGGCAATCTGACTGCGGAAGGCGTCTATCTCCTTATCGGAGCGCATCGAGTCGAGTTGCTTGTAGATGCGTATCTTTTCGGCTGTTATATCAAGATATTCGTCCGGGATAAGGGCCTGACGGTCGGTTTCCACGGTACAGTCGGTAGTGAAGCGGTGTAACTTCGGGGCCTTGTCGTCCAGGGCTTCGATACCTATTTCTTCCATCGCCTCGGAAAGAATCTTCTGGTATGTTTCGTAACCCATATCGGAGATGAAACCGCTCTGTTCCGCTCCGAGCAGATTGCCCGCGCCGCGGATATCGAGGTCCTGCATCGCAATATTGAACCCGCTCCCGAGGTCGGAGAACTCCTCGATAGCCTTGAGGCGGCGGCGCGCATCTTCGGTTATGGTTGTGAGCGGAGGCACTATCAGGTAGCAGAAAGCTTTGCGGTTGCTTCTTCCCACGCGGCCGCGGAGCTGGTGCAGGTCGCTCAGGCCTATGTTCTGTGCCTGATTGATGATTATGGTATTGGCATTTGGTATATCCAGACCGTTTTCGATTATTGTAGTGCAGAGGAGCAGGTCGTAATCGCCAGCCATAAAGTCGAGCATCTTGTCTTCGAGTTCCTTCGATTCCATACGTCCGTGCGCTATGCATATCCTCATATCCGGAACGAGCCTCTGCAGGATGTCGGCTATGCTCTGCAGTTCCTCAACCCTGTTGTGAAGGAAGAATACCTGTCCGCCCCGCTTCAGTTCATAATCGATTATGCTGCGTATCTCCTTCTCGTCGAAGAGAATGATTTCGGTCTGCACCGGGATGCGGTTTGCTGGAGGGGTGTTTATTATACTGAGGTCGCGCGCTCCGAGAAGCGAGAACTGCAGTGTGCGGGGGATAGGTGTGGCCGTGAGCGTAAGTGTGTCGATACCTACCTTGAACTGGCGGAGTTTTTCCTTTGCCGAGACGCCGAATTTCTGTTCTTCGTCTATTATCAGCAGACCAAGGTCCCTGAATTCAAAACCGGCACCCAGAATCTTGTGTGTACCTATGAGAATATCTATTTTTCCTTCCGCAAGACGGGTTTTTATCACGCTTACTTCTTTTGCTGTGCGAAGACGGCTGACATAATCTATATTGCAAGCGAAGTCGGTAAGGCGTGCCGTGAAAGTCTTGAAATGCTGGAGAGCCAGTATGGTTGTGGGAACCAGGACTGCCACCTGCTTTCCGTCTCCCACAGCCTTGAATGCCGCACGAATGGCCACTTCGGTCTTTCCGAAGCCGACATCGCCGCAAATGAGCCTGTCCATAGGACAATTATCCTCCATATCGTGCTTGACGGATCGGGTCGCCTCCTCCTGATCGGGAGTATCTTCATACATGAACGAACTTTCGAGTTCATCCTGAAGATACGAGTCGGGCGAGAATGCATATCCGGGAGAAGCCTTGCGCTTTGCATACAGTTGGATAAGTTCCTTGGCTATATCCTTTACACGGTTTTTCGCCCCGGTCTTGAGGGCAGTCCAGGTCTTTGAACCGAGTTTATTGATGCGCGGAGGCTCTCCGTCCGAACTGCGGAAACGCGATATCTTATGAAGAGCGTGGACGGATACGAACACCACGTCTCCATCCTTATAGGTGAGTTTCACAACCTCCTTGACGCGTCCCATATCGTCTTTCAGGCGGACAAGGCCACCGAATACACCTAGTCCATGATCGATATGAACTATGTAATCACCTACGTTAAAGGCACTTATATCGTTAAGAGTCAACTGTTCGGTCTTTTCGACCGTGCGTCGTATGCTTACGCGGTGGAAACGGTCGAATATTTCGTGGTCGGTGTAGCAGCATATATGATCATCGCGGTCGATGAATCCGGCGTGGAGGTTCTTTCCGGGCACGAATTCAGGCAAAGGACAGTGTTCATTCTCGAGAATCGTCTTTATTCTTGCGAGCTGGCTGTCCTTTTCACCGAAGATATAAACCTTGTAGCCGCTTTCTATCATCGTGCGGATATCGGCGGTGAGGAGTTCGAAGTTCTTGTTGAATACCGGCTGTGGGGAAATGTGGAATTCGACCGGGTTGCAGTCGTTCTGTTTCGAAACCGGAATATCCAGATATACACAACGGAAGTTCCCGGCTTGCGACATATATTCCTTTTCGGAATACATATCCGACGAATCAAGCCATATGAGGGAGTCTGACGGTATTATGGAAAACAGACTTTCGCTGCCCTGATTATCCATTATTCCGGAAAGTATCTCAACTTCGGGAATTTCCGTTCTGGTAAGTTGGGTATTACAGTCGAATATCTGGATTTTCTCTATTTCATTTCCCCAGAAAGAAATTCGGTATGCTTCGTTATAAGAATAGGAGAATACGTCCACCAGGGAGCCTCTTATAGCATATTGGCCCGGAGCCGATACGAAGTCAACCTTTTCGAAACCGAGTCCTGAAAGTTTTTCGGTTAGAGAAGAAAATGATATTTCCTGTTCTCTTTTCAATTTAAGGGTAGATGAACTTATCTGGCTTTTTGTAGGCAGTAGTTCTTCTATTGCTTCGGGATAGGTTACTATGAACAGTTGTTTTCCGGGGCGGCTGTCCATTATCTTTTCGATTGCGGCCGTACGCTGTACTGAAAGAGTAGATTTGTAATTACTCTTTTCAACACCGAATGCCGAGGCAGGAAGAAAGAATACAACATCACCATCAATGAGGTTGTAAAGGTCGGCACAGCAATATTCGGCACTTTCCCTGTTTGGAAGAATTATCAGATTGAGGCCCTGATGGCAGCATTTGCTCAAAACCATCCAGCGGGCGGATAAAAACAGACCTCGGCAGAATATTTTCCTTGAGGATTTTATTCTGTCTGATAAAACTGATGTCTGCTCAGTAGAAATGAACATCATATATGTTTTCCGTGTTCAGAATAGGTTGAAAAACAGTGGAAAAATCTTCTTTGAAATGTGGATAAAACCGGTTGTGTTTTTTTCCACCATTCAAAACCTATTCAACACACAATGGAATCAACAGTCAATATTCTTTGTATTTATTTGATTTTCAATAATATTTTACAGTTATTAACATTTACACAGCTGTAATAACATCATCAAAAAAATAAATAAAAGAATTATATTTGTAATTGGATTGGATAGAAAGCGTGATGTCAGATTTCGACCCTCACAATACAAACGATTGCAAAGATAAAGATTTGGACGGAATTATCCGCCCCCAAGGCCTTGAAGAATTCACCGGCCAAGGGGAGATAGTATCCAATCTGCATATCTATATCGAGGCAGCGAAGTTGAGGGGAGAATCACTTGACCATACACTTTTCCATGGTCCTCCGGGTCTTGGAAAAACCACTCTGGCACATATCATTACCAATGAAATGGGTGTGAACCTCAAGATTACCTCCGGTCCGGTTCTCGATAAACCCGGCGATCTTGCCGGACTTCTCACATCGCTCGAGAGTGGAGATGTCCTCTTTATAGATGAAATCCACCGCCTTTCTCCGGAAGTCGAAGAATATCTTTATTCGGCAATGGAAGATTATGTCATAGATATTATGATAGACAAAGGGCCTGGAGCGCGTTCGGTGAGAATAAATCTCAACCCGTTCACCCTTGTCGGCGCCACTACACGAAGCGGTCTTCTTACTGCTCCACTCAGGGCCAGGTTCGGTATAACCTGTGCTTTGGAATATTATGATACTAAGGATCTTGAGAGGATAATAACCCGCAGTGCCGGTATATTGGGAGTAGATATTGAGAGCCAGGCTGCAAAAGAGATTGCCTTGCGTTCGCGCGGTACTCCGCGAATAGCAAATGCCCTGCTCAGGAGAGTGCGCGATTTTGCACAAGTTGTGGGAGATGGACATATTGACCTGAAAATTGCTAAATTCGCGCTCGATAAACTCAAGATAGATACGAGAGGTCTCGATTCCATAGATAACAGGATTCTCCGCACCATCATAACCACTTTCAACGGTGGTCCGGTCGGTGCGAACACCATAGCTACGGCAATAGGTGAAGACCAGGGAACATTCGAGGAAGTTTATGAACCTTTCCTTATAAAGGAAGGATTCATAGTCAGGACTCAGCGCGGCCGCGTCGCCACCGACCTTTCATACAGGCATCTTGGGTTTGAACCGGGAAAGAGAGTTGAGGAGCCCAACCTGTTTTAGAGAATACAATACAAATTCATATAGTAATGGCAGATAAATTCACATCTAAAATTCCTGACGGACCTTTGGCTGAGAAATGGACCAAACGTAAGTCGGAAATCCATCTTGTCAGCCCTAACAACAAACGTAAACTTGAGATTATCGTTGTAGGTACAGGCCTCGGCGGAGCTTCCGCAGCTGCCTCGCTCGGCGAACTCGGTTACAATGTCAAGGTATTCTGCATCAGTGATACTCCCCGCCGTGCGCACTCCATTGCCGCACAAGGTGGTATCAATGCCGCAAAGAATTATCAGAACGATAACGACTCGGTTTATCGTCTGTTCTACGATACCATCAAGGGTGGTGACTATCGTGCCCGTGAGGCGAATGTTTATCGTCTTGCCGAGGTAAGTGCTTCAATCATAGATCAATGTGTAGCGCAGGGTGTTCCTTTCGCACGCGAATACGGCGGATATCTTGCCAACCGTTCATTCGGTGGTGTACAGGTCAGCCGCACTTTCTATGCAAGGGGGCAAACCGGACAGCAGCTGCTTCTTGGTGCTTATGCTGCACTTAATAAGGAAATTGCAGCCGGAAGCGTAACTGCTTATCCTCGTCACGAAATGCTTGACCTTGTAGTTGTCAATGGTGAAGCGAAAGGAATCATTGCCCGCAACCTTATTACAGGTGAACTCGAAAGGTTCGGAGCACACGCTGTTATCATCGCAACCGGCGGTTATGGAAATACCTATTTCCTTTCCACCAACGCAATGAACTCCAACGGTTCCGCCGCTATCCAGTGCTTCAAGAAGGGTGCGTACTTTGCAAATCCCTGCTTCGCTCAGATCCATCCTACCTGTATTCCCATTCACGGCGACCAGCAGTGTAAACTTACCCTTATGAGTGAGTCTCTGCGTAACGATGGCCGTATCTGGGTTCCCAAAAAACTCGAGGATGTGGAAAAACTTCGCAAACATCAGATCAAGGCTTCACAGATTGCCGAAGAAGACCGTGACTACTACCTCGAGCGCCGTTATCCCGCATTCGGTAACCTCGTTCCGCGCGACGTGGCTTCACGTGCCGCTAAGGAGCGCTGCGATGCCGGCTTCGGTGTGAACGAAACTGGTAAGGCTGTATTCCTCGACTTCTCCGAAGCTATCAACAGGCTCGGTCACCAGAGGGTTGCAGAGCGTTATGGTAACCTCTTCGATATGTATGAGAAGATTACGGCTTCTTCTCCTTGGGAGGAGCCTATGATGATTTATCCCGCCATCCATTACACTATGGGAGGTATCTGGGTAGATTACGATCTTCAGACAACTATCCCCGGTCTGTACGCTATCGGTGAGGCCAACTTCTCCGATCACGGTGGAAACCGTCTCGGTGCATCAGCCCTTATGCAGGGTCTTGCCGACGGTTATTTCATCATTCCTATCACTATCGGTGATTATCTCTCGAAGAAGTTCGCAGAGCCCAAGACAAATACCGATATTAAAGAGTTCGCCGAGGCCGAGAAGGCTGTACAGGCACGTATCGACAAACTCTTCGCTATCAATGGTACCGAAACTGTGGATTCACTCCATAAGGAACTCGGACACATTATGTGGGAGTATGTAGGTATGGCCCGCGACAAGGAAGGTCTGAAGAAGGCTCTTGTACTTATTGACGAACTCAAGGAGAAGTTCTACAAGTCAGTCAAGGTTCCCGGCTCGCAGTATGAATTCAATCAGGAACTCGAAAAAGCTCTGCGCCTCGAGGATTTCTTTGAAATAGGAAAACTTATGGCTCGTGATGCTCTCGAGAGGAATGAGTCCTGCGGTGGTCACTTCCGTATAGAAAGCCAGACCGAAGAGGGTGAGGCCAAGCGCGATGATAAGAATTATATGTATGTTGCAGCCTGGGAGTATAAGGGTGACAATGAAGAGCCCGAACTTCACAAGGAGCCTCTCAAGTATGAATTCATTGAGGTTAAGACCAGAAATTATAAAGACTAATCAGAATGGAATTCAATCTTAAAATATGGCGTCAGAAGAACGCCAAGGCAAAAGGACATTTCGAGACATATCATATTTCTGGTATAGAAGAGGATGCTTCTTTCCTCGAAATGCTTGATATTCTCAATGAGCAGCTTATCCGCGAGGGATGTGACCCCGTGGCTGTAGACCGTGGCTGCCAGAGCAGCGGTCCTGTTTCTTTCGATCACGACTGCCGTGAAGGTATCTGCGGCGCCTGCTCACTGTTTATTGACGGACGTGCACACGGTCCCGACGATCACGTAACAACCTGCCAGCTGTTCATGAGGCATTTCAAGGATGGTGCTACCATTACTGTAGAGCCTTTCAGGAGCGCTGCTTTCCCTGTTATAAAGGACCTTGTAGTTGACCGCAGGGCATTTGACAAGATTCTTCAGGCCGGCGGATTCATCTCCGTACGCACCGGTTCGGCACAGGATGCAAACAATATCCTCATTCCTCACGATAAGGCAGAGGAGAGTATGGATGCAGCCGCTTGTGTTGGATGTGGCGCTTGTGTAGCCACCTGTAAGAACGGTTCTGCAATGCTCTTCGTTGCAGCCCGCGTCAGCTCGCTCGCACTTCTTCCCCAGGGAAGGCCCGAAGCCAAGCGCCGTGCCCGCGCAATGGTTGCCAAGATGGACGAACTCGGATTCGGTAACTGTACGAACACCCGCGCCTGTGAAATGGAATGTCCTAAGGGAATTTCAGTTTCACACATCGCAAGACTCAACCGCGAGTTCCTCAGCGCGAAGTTCAGCGAATAATATTAACTGAATACAATTTAGGGGTGGCCGGAAAGCCACCTCTTTTTTTAAATTAATTGCTAATTTTGCAAATAAATAAACGAATGAAAAAGATTCTTTCAATCATTTCCCTTACAGCCCTCACAATCGGGCTTCTGGGCTCCTGCAAGAAGGATGATCCCTCTGTTACTCCGAACAAGGTGAACAAGATTGCCGATTATTTGTATGAATATACGGCAGAAGACTACAGCACCGAGGCTCCCTCAGAACTTTTGGTTGACGATGGTTCCATTCCGATTTTCTCTTGCAGCGCTGTCAGAAACGGCAACTTCTACGGACGCAATTTCGATTTCAACATCAACGAAATCTGTGAATTTGTAGTTAGGACCAAAGCCACCGAAACGCGTCCTCACGCATCCATCGGTGTGGCGAACACCTGTTTCCTGAACATCACTAATGATATGGTGAAGGCGGGACTCAGCGACAACCTGCTCAAGTACATTCCATGGATGACTATGGACGGCATCAATGATGCCGGACTGGTCTGCAACATCAATGTTGTGAATTCGGCTGACATCAAGGAGAATCCGCACACTCACACCAATGAGGGTGCACCTAAAATCATGGTGATGCAGCTTGTCCGTGCGCTTCTCGACAACTGCGGAAGTGTTGCACAGGCCAAGACGTATATCGAGAGTCACGATATTCTGCCTATACCTATGACTTGGGACGGTCATATTATGATTGCGGACCAGAATGAGACCGTGATAGTGGAATTCACAGGCGAGAAAGGCAATGAAGTCAAATTTGTGGTGCAGGAGCAGATGATTATGACAAACTTCTACAATCACCTGTTTAATGAAGAAAACTTCTTGAGTAATCGCAGTATCAATAACTTCCCTAATCACGTCTGCGGTATGGAAAGATACTTTATCCTCTCCGACAATTACGCCACCGGCAATTCAATGCAGGGTATGTGGGAACTGCTGAAAAAGGTCCGCTTCACTCAGACGTATGATACGAGCGTCGATCCTTTCTGGTGCTCGGAATATTATGACACTGCCAAGATTCCTACATTCGACGAACATCCTATGTCCTATTGGACCAAAGGCAAGGTACTGGCTCAGGAGAAACCTGCCGCAGAAGTTACAGCATACGCAGAATATGCCAAGACTGGCAAGTACAATGAGGAGGACGGCTTGTGGTTCACAACTCACAACAGCACCTACGACATCGCAAGCAAAG
>JAZLKT010000056.1:0-8508 GCA_045597785.1 Candidatus Cryptobacteroides sp. | reverse complement strand
TGGATTTTCGTGCCTTCGAGCCTCGACCTCACACCGGCGACCTTTACCAAAACGGAGTTCTACAGGTGCGTGAAGTCGAACGTGAGGCTCATTACGCCGCAGTTCGATGCGTCGTCGATTGTCGATGGCGATGCTCTTCCGTTGCGTTTTGTGAAGAGTTCGCTGCCGGGCGACCGCGATTACGAGATGCGTTTTTTCTGCGCGATTGTGAAGAGTTCGCTGCGCGCAAGGCGTGACGAGGCGCTCGCTATTCCTCTTGATGACATTCCCGGGAAGGCTGCGAATGACACTGCCATTGCCGTTCTTCACGGGAAGGCGGCGGTTATGGCGGGGGACTGCTCGCGCATTCTGGACGAGTTTTTCGCGCTGGAAGATTCGCCCTGCCGGCGCTATTGCGGGGAGTTCCTGTGCAATACGATGTCGGATTATCTGTTCGATGTGCTGCGTCGCTGCGGCAGGGACGATGCCGTAGAAGCTGTTCTGCGCCGTATTTCGGCCATACGCGCCGAGTGTGGTTTTGCCGCCGTGGTTGACGGCGACCCCGATGCGAACCGGCAGTTCGTGCTCCGCAGGGGAGTGGTGAAGAAGTATGTTGAGAGCCAGCTCTACCTGAGGGTCCCGCGCAAGCGCGACGGCGTACTCGCGGAGCAGGCGTACTACAGCCTTGCTGCGGGTATGGCGATGATTTTTGCAACGGTCGTGGCCTGGGCTTTCCAGCGGACCTTCGGCAATCTGACCTGGCCGCTGTTTATTGCGCTGATTATCAGTTATATGATGAAGGACCGTATCAAGGAACTGATGCGTTTCTGGTTCGCCCATCGGCTGAGCGACCGCTATTTTGACAATAAGGCCCGCATCAGTTTCCATGGCATTCCTGTCGGCGAGCTCAAGGAGGCGATGGACTTCATCCCCCACGACAAGGTGCCTGCGGAGGTGGTTGACGTGCGCGACCGCAGTCACCTGTTCGAGGCGGAGAGCCTCTGGCGCGATGAGAATGTGATTCTCTACCGCAAGAAGGTGCATCTTGACCTGCAGAAGGTTTCCGACAATTCCACTTATGCCTTCGAGGGCATCAACGACATAGTGCGTCTGCAGGTGAGGCCGTTTCTTCGCAAGATGGACGACCCGCAGATTCTCTGCGATGCGCTTTCGCCCGACGGCAATGTGCTGGAAATTCCCTGCGAAAAGGACTATCCGGTGAACATCATCCTCCAGTACACAAGTGCATCGCAGACCGAGTTCAAGCGTTTCCGCCTCACACTCAACCGCGACGGCATTCGCTCGATCGAAGAGGTCTGACTATTCCTCTGAATACGTTTTCTTGAAGTCGGCCTTGCCCCATTCGGGGGAGGGGGCGGTGGGGTCGTTGATGAGCGCGTCGATGCTGCGGCCGCGATGGTTCATTACCTCGTTCGTGAGGAATTCGATCTCGCGCTCGAAGCAGTGCTCCATATAGCACGATACCTCGTGCCCCTGGCCTTCGTAGCGGTAAACCTGGAACGTGCGTCCGGCCTTCGCGAGGCGCTTTGCTATTTCGTGCGTGCCGGCAAAGCACATCCCGGGGACGGATATCTTCTTGTAGGTGACGAGTTTGTCGGCCGTGCCGTGGAAGAGTGCCATAGGGCAGAGCGGTCCGTTGAAACGCAGATGCGAGTGCCTGGTATCGAAGATGGCGCCTGAGAATGGCATCAGGCCGGCGAAGTTGTAGCCTTCGGGCAGGACGGATGCGAGCTCGGTGCCGTTGCATATCTCATATTCGGCCTGGAGTGCCGTCACCGCGCCTGCCGACGAGCCGCAGATGACCAGGTTGTTCGCGTCGATGCCGTACTTGCTGCCTTCGGCAAGCAGGAAGTTCACAGCGCTGAAAAGGTCTTCGACGGCCATATCGACCGCTGCACGCAGGGCCTTGATGAAGTTCAGGTTCACCCCGGCGTTGTTGACGCCCTTGAGGCCCAGGCGATAGTCGATACAGATGACGGGGAATCCCTCGTCGTTCATCATCTTGGCCCAGGGGGTGATGCCGCTCACGCGGTCGCCCGAGAAGAAGCCTCCGCCGAAGATGAACAGGATGGCGGGTTTGGCGGGTGTCTGGATGCCTGCATCGGCTGTTGCGTCCTGGCTGCTGGCTGCTCTGGGCGTTCCGCTTATCGCGGGCAGATAAATGTCAAGCTGCAGGTCCTGCCCGTCCTTCTGTGCGAAGGTCAGCGTGTGGGCGGGGAAAATCACAGGCGGCTTTGACAATTCCTCCGTGGGCCCGATCTCGGGCCGGATGTCGCTCTGAGCGGCTGCGGTTGTTTGCTCTTGCACGGATGTTTGCGCGCCGGATGCGGTGGGGAAGAGAAGGGCAGCAATGATGGCTGCCGATATGGTTGCGATATGCTTCATAATCTTGTGGTTTGTCGCCCGTTTTAGGCGTCTGTGCGAATTTAGGCAGTTCCACGAAGAATTGCAAACAATTGACATATAGTATGTATATTTGCGTTATGAAAAAAGCACTGATATTTTCAACAGCCGTATGCCTGTTCTCGTGGACGGCATTCGGATTGGCTCGGCTCACGGTCTTGAAAGACCAGTCTTTGACAGGTTTGGGCATGCAGATGATGTCGGTTCTGTATATGTTCTTCCCGATGATTGTGGCTCTTCTGCTGCAATGGATACGCAAAGAAAAACCATCCGGGACAGGGTTCCTCAATTTCAGAATCACCTGGTCGTGGCTGCTTGCGCTGGCAATCCCTTCCGCTGTGCTGGTGCTTGCCGTGCTTGTCAGCGCACTGATGCCTGGCGCGCGCCTTCATTACGGGCCTGAAGGCGTCATCGCCTATTCGGGATTGGAAGGAGATGCGGCGGATGCGCTCATCTCCCAATTCAGTGCCATCTCTCCCGTTGCGACCATCGCGATGACGATTGTCAGCGGCATTGTGGCCGGTTGTACCGTCAACGCCGTGGCTGCCTTCGGAGAAGAATACGGGTGGCGCAACTACCTGGTTGACGCGCTGCGAGGGCAGAAATTCTGGAAGAAGGCTCTCTTTATCGGCTTTGTCTGGGGCATCTGGCATATGCCGCTCATTCTTCTTGGGCACAATTATCCCCAGCACCCCGTTGCCGGCGTCGGGATGATGTGCGTTTTCTGCATTCTGTTGGGCACGCTGGAACTTTGGACCGTGCTCAAAACCGGCTCGGTAATACCCGCCGCAATTATGCACGGAACCGTCAACGCCATTTCCGGCTCGGTTATGTTTTTTGTTCAGGGCGGCAGCGACCTTACCGTCGGCTTGGCGGGCCTCTCCGGCTTCATCGCGCTGTCCATAGTCATCGCTATTGTTTGGCTCTACGACCGGAAGCACGATAGGATAATGGCTTCCTGATGGCGGAAGGCAATGGATTGAAAAATTTGTTTTTTGGTTTTTATTCAGTAACTTAGCGGTTGGTTAGTATGTATAGGAACACACCATTTATTCCCGTTTCAAGCTCTTGCGGCCTCGGCGCCGCGGTTTCGGTGTGCCAGGGCCCTGACACTCTGCCTGCTGCCAGCCTTGCCGGAGCATTCTTCACTCCCAATTATCCGATAGGGGGGGGGTATAAACTAACTGACTTAATATCAATAAAATACGGCGATTTTTTCGCCGCAACTGGAGCTGCGTCCCGCCCGGACGTGGCTCTTGTCGTATTCAATAGTTATCAACGAAATATCAACAAAAATCAATAACAAAAATTATGAACAAAACAATTCAATCATTAACGAAGGCGGACTACGCTTCGCCTTTGTGCAAAACAATCGCTGTGAATACAGGAGCAAGCATCCTGACCGGCAGTATCTATGGTGAAGAGGGTGCCGCCGGTAGTATTCCTGAACAAGGTACCCATGATTATGGTCTACTTTAATTCTTGTGCATTATGAAAAAGTTGATTTACAAGTTTGGTGTAGCTCTTTTAGCTTTTGCCGCCGTCTCTTGCCAGGAAGAACTTTCAGTGCCTGTCTTTAATTCTGTAGATATAAAAGTTGTTGCCGAAGATGTCGACGAAGTTGTTGCTTCAAAGACATATATTTCGCAGTCGTCTGATGGTTATCAAGCAGGATGGTCAGCAACAGATGCAATTACTCTCTATGAATTTGTTGATGATTCACTTAGCCAGACTGTGACATCCAAACAAACAGTTCTCTCTAATAACAATTCTCGTGCTGAATTCTCAATTTCACTCACTTCGAAAACGGGCGACAAATTCTTGTATGAGGCAATTCATCCGTCAGGCGCCTTAACGAAAAGTGGCAACGGTGAGAACGTGTTTTATCGATTTATGATTCCTGCTACCCAGAGTCTTGTAATTGATGCGAACTCCGATAATACGATAAATATGGATCCGGCTGCCGATATCCTTATCGGAAAGCCCGTTCATCAGGATGCTCAGGCGTCATCTGAATCTGGCCTCTCGTTCCAGTTCAAGCGTCCCGGAACCATTGGCAAACTTTCACTTTCCGGAATATGGGCTGGCGAAAAGCTCAAGAATATCAAGATTACCGCTCCTGTTAATATCGTAGGATATTCGAAGATAAACCTTTCTACAGGTGAAGTTGATGCGGGGTATTCCGCCACTAAGGAACTTACTTTGAACATTCCTTGCACATCGGAACAATACATTGAAACCTCTTCCGGAAGTACATATACGTTCTATTTCCGTTGCCTTTCCGGCACTTGGGGGGCAAATTCGGATGTTACCGTTGTTTTGACAACTGATAAGGCTATTTATACAAAAACTGCGACACTTCCTAAAGATTATGTCTTTGACGAGAGCGGTCTTACTGCATTTGGCTTTGATTTGTCAAACAACACCGAGCGAACAGAAGTGGTTGACTATTCGGGTCAATATGTGATAATGAGTGGAAACTTTGTCATGGCAGGGTTCAATAATGGCAATTATTATGACAAGGTGGATGCCGGCGGTGGTACACTTGCGGCCCTGTATGAGATAGAAAATATTAACAATTATGTTTGGACGGTTGTAAAAACAGATGCCGGCTATTCTTTGCAGAATAACGAGGGATATCTTGCTTTGACTGCTGCAGATAATAAAGCTCATAGTGTAAGTGAGCTTGATGAAGATGGTAATACAACATATTTTGATATTACCCCTGATGGCGATAATATGGTTGTAAGAAGCAAGGAATATAGTGCTAGAACTTTGCGCTATAACTCAGGAAACCCTCGTTTTGCCTTCTATGAAAAAGGTCAAACTGCAATTCAGTTTGTCAAGTGGACTTCTGATTCAAGAGAAGCGTTTGCGTCTCCTTCGAATGTTTCATTCAATGGAAGCACAAAGTCTGTTTCTTGGACTGCTACCGAAGGTGCGACCAATGGCTATGAATATACACTTGATGATGGCGCTTCAGTGACAGCCATTACAACCAACTCAATTGATTGCTCGGCCTGGGCTAATGGTGATTATTCTGTCAAAGTGCGCGTTAAGGCCACTACCGATAAAAAAACATCTACTTGGTCAACTGCTTGTGACTTCTCGATTTCGGGTGGTTCGGAGTCAGTGTACTATACTAAAGTTACCGAGAATCAAGAAGATTGGAGCGGTGTCTATCTCCTTTGCTCGGGGACCGAGGTTTTAACTCACGAAAAAAATAGTACGAAAGGTTATATTTCGGCTACAATTAGTGTAAAAGATGGAAAGATTCTTGCTTCCGATGAAATTGATGCTTATCAAGTTGTGATTGAAAAATCAGGCACTGGTTATTCTGTCATGATTGGTGATGAATATCTTTCAAAGCCTTCATCATCAGGTGGTATTGCTACAGTTAGTTCAGTTTCTTCAGACGCTGACCGATGGTCACCATCAATAAGCGGATTATACAACGTTAGTTCCACATCGTGGAACTTAAGGAATAATAGTAGTGTTACTGTTGCGAATGGTAGATTTAGGGTATATAGCGGAACCACAGGAAGTATTGTTGAATTTTACAAATATCAGGGCGTTGTCCTTCCTAATTGTGCTGATCCTGTTATTACACTTAATGGTGCAGAAGCTACAATTACTTGCGAGACTGTTGGTGCCACCATTAGGTATACCACGGACAATTCGGATCCGACGGAATCAAGCAATGTTTATTCAGTTCCAGTAACTTTGACGAACGGACAGACTATCAAAGCAAAAGCATTCAAAGAAGGATACAACGCAAGTAATGTAGTATCTGAGACGTATTCTGCCTCCACTACTACATCATGGAAACTCGTTACTGATGCTTCTACTCTTGCCTCTGGCGATGTGATTAAACTTGGTTGTGCTGCGAAGGGTAAAGCCGCTGGAGCTATGGGTTCAAATTCATATCTATCTTCCGTTGATGCGACTATTTCTAATGGTGTCCTTACATGCGAAAAGGCAATAGAAATAACCCTTGGCGGCTCTGCTGGGGCATGGACATTGACCACCAGCGAGGGACAAATAACTACTAGCGCTGCAAAGGCTTTTAAGCTTGGAACTGGAACTCAAAAGACTTGGACAATATCTATATCTGATGGTGTCGCGACAATCACTGGTGGCAGTTATGGATATATCCAATATAATAGCGGCAGCCCTCGCTTCGTGAATTACACCAGCGCTCAAACTGCTATTGAAATATATAAAAAGACTAATAATTGAAGCGAATCCGGCGGAGGCGCCGGGGGTGATGAGCCCATAGGTGATGATGGCGGCGACGAGGGGAGTGACAGCGGCGCCGACGAGAATGTAGGATTGCTGGAAATGCCGGCTCGGGCACTGGGGACCAATCAGGTTTCCGAGTGCCTGGGCTCGGGCAAGACCAGGAATTACAGTTATCTGTACGATAAAACCTGGTATGCGTCGCTATGGGTTGCGTATCCGCTGACCAGTAGCCATACGAGTGGGTCTGCATCAACTGCGGCATGGAGATATAACCCGAATGAAAGCATTCCTCACGAGTGTCAGATTAACGTGACAAGTGCCAGTTATCAGTCCAATTATAACAATAAGAACTATTCCCGCGGCCACCAGTGCCCCAATGCCGACCGCAAGAGTAGCGAGGATATGAACAAGCAGACGTACTACGTCACGAACCAGACTCCGCAATTGCAGGATGGCTTCAATGGCAGTGTGTGGAGCAGCCTTGAAAACGCTGTCAGAGGGTTGACCGCTTCCACCGACACCGTCTATGTCGTTACCGGCCCTTGCTTCAAGACCGTCGGCGGCAGCGAGAACATCGAATATCTGACATCGACAAGCGTTTTGCCTTCGAGTATCCCCGTGCCGAACTATTATTGGAAGGCTCTTCTGAAGGTAAAGCGCAGCGGTGGCAAGATTTCGGAAGCCAGCGCCATCGGCTTCTGGTTCGAACATCGGACCTACACGGATGGATATGCAAATTATGCCGTGAGCGTGGACTACATCGAACAGCAGACTGGCTTCGACCTCTTCGCCAATCTGCCCGATGCGTTGGAATCGGCCGCGGAGCAGAACGCGAATTGGTCGTCTTTCCAATACTTTTAACACAGTGCCTATCTGCCCGCGCGGGTAGGCACTTTTCATCGTTATGCACCACCTCTACCTCTCCATTCAACCATCTTCTGCGGCCTGTGACGCTGAGCGCAGGGCGCTGGAGACGTGGTGCGAGGAGCGTGGGATAGGGGAGTATAACATCATCGAAGAGAGTCTCGGCGCTTCGAAACTCAGTGCGAAGCGCATCGGGGCTCTGCTCGCTCCCGTCGCGCCGGGCGATGTGGTCGTGGTGACGCGTCTCAGCCGGCTCGGTCGCGGCCTGGCGATGTTCGGCGCCATACTGGATGCCATCCTTTCGCGCGGCGCCACCATCCTTACGCTCGACAACGGCCAGAGCATCGGGGCCGACCTTCAGAGCCGCGTTCTGACCGAAAGCATCCGCACGGCCTGCCAGCTGGAAGAACAGATTCGCTCGGAGCGCAGCCATGAGGCGCTTCGCTATGCGGGCGAGCACGGCCGCAGACCCGGCCGGCCCAAAGGTGTGATGAACAGCGCGCAAAGCAACGTCCTGCATGGCAAGGACGATGCGATCCGGCAGATGCGTGCCGCGGGCCTGTCTGTCAACCGAATT
The DNA here is from genome assembly GCA_045597785.1 of Candidatus Cryptobacteroides sp. Classification (GTDB taxonomy): domain Bacteria; phylum Bacteroidota; class Bacteroidia; order Bacteroidales; family UBA932; genus Cryptobacteroides. Next base: position 422 of record JAZLKT010000056.1, on the reverse strand, counting down.
GCCATGCGCCTCGGCGTCAGCCCCGCCACCATCGCCAAATTCATCAATGACAACGGGCTGCCGCATTTGAGGTAGGGGGGGGCGGGCTATTCTCAGTCCGAAATGCTCGAAATTACCTGTGACTCTGTGAGCACCCCCGAGAGTAAATGTCGTTGGGATTATAATGCCCGAACTTCCGCTTCGCTTAAATTTGTAGCTTTGCAGATGATGTCGATGTCCACGCCAAGGGCCTTGAAGTTCCTGGCGTCTTCAACTTTTGCTTCGGCTCTTCCTTCGGCTTTTCCTTTGGCCTCTCCTTCGGCCCTTCCTTCGGCAAGCCCTTCAGCCCTGGCCTCGAGTTTTTCATCTTCGAGGGTGTTCATCCATTGAATCTCGTCCTGTTCTGACATAAGATAGTTCTCCTTTTCTTTTGGCGACAAACG
>JAZLKT010000055.1:0-13664 GCA_045597785.1 Candidatus Cryptobacteroides sp. | reverse complement strand
CTCTATTTGTCGTCCTTCCGCAGTTTCTCCTCGTATTTCTTGTCATAGGCTTCACCTCTCGGAACAAGGTACTTGAAGAACACGCAGTCATCTATGATCTGGATGTGGAAGATGAAGAACGCACGGAGGCTTCCGATGCGGATGCGGTAGACGTTGTCATAGCCGACAAGGAATTCGCATCTCTTTCCGACAACACCATTCGAAAGGAATATCAGAAAGCCTTTGACGCTTATGAAGTCAATGTGCCGAAAATGTTGAGGTATGCCTCAAGAAAAGGGGAGAGAGAGCAGGTTCAGGAACTGGTCGGAAGGGTCGATCATTCGCGTGTAAAGATGTTCTCGGATATCAGGTCCGTCCTGAACGGAACTCCGGTTACGGAAGCTTGGGTTTTCGGCTCATTCTCCCGATTGGAAGAGACTCCGGAGAGTGATATAGACGTTCTGTTCAGGTATGACAAATCATCTGATTTCAGTCTTTTGGACCACGTCGCTTTGAAATTGGCATTGGAGAATGCCATTGGTAGAGAAGTTGATCTGGTGACGGACGGGACACTCCTGCCATTTGCCGTGGAATCTGCGAACAAAGATAAATACAAGATATATGAGAGAAGCGTGATCAGGCGGCAGGGTCTTCGAGGAGCTCGAAATCGAGAAGGCGCTGCTCGAGGTTGGCGGAGGCGACGCGGATGCGGACCTCGTCGCCCAGGCGGTAGATTCTGTGCGTGCGGCGGCCGCGCAGGCGGTAACGCGCCTCTTCGAATTCGAACCAGTCGCTGCGTATCTCGCGCAGGGGAATCATCCCTTCGATATGGGTGGGTTCGACCTCCACATACATTCCCCATTCGGTGATGCCGGAGACATGCCCGCTGTAAACCTCACCGATATGTTCCTGCATGTACTCGACCAACTTGTACTTGACCGAGGTGCGCTCGGCATCGGCTGCGAGAGCCTCCCTCTGCGAAGCGTGCTTGCACTCATCCTCGAAGAAATCTTTGTCGGCACTCTTGCCGCCACCGAGGTACGACGACAGCAGACGGTGGACCATAAGGTCGGGGTAACGGCGTATGGGTGAGGTGAAGTGCGTGTAGTCGGCGAAGGCCAGTCCGTAATGCCCGATGTTGTCGGTGCTGTATTTGGCCTTGGCCATCGAGCGCAGGGCAATATCTGTGAAGGCGGCGTTCTCGGCCTTGCCCTTCGAGTCCGAAAGCAGTTTGGCAAGTTCCTTTGCCGTGGCCTTGCCTTCGAGGTTTTCGCCCATCTTGTAGCCGAAACCCTTTGCAAAACTGCGCAGGGTCTGGAGTTTGGCTTCGTCGGGATTGTCGTGCACGCGATAGACAAAGGTCTTCCCCTTGCCGCTGACGAATGCCGCCACGCTGCGGTTGGCAAGCAGCATAAATTCTTCGATGAGCCAGTTGGACTCCTGTGAAAATTTCTGATATATATTCACAGGCTTGCCCGCGGAGTCGCATTCGACCTTCATCTCCGGGCGGTCGAAATCAATCGCTCCGGCTTTGAAACGCCGTGCCTTGAGAATGGCCGCCATCTTGTGGAGGGTGGCAATGGCCGCCTCCAGGTCATTTCCCGCCGCGAATGGCTCTGCGAACTTTTCGGCCGCCTTTGCACGTTCGATTATCTCCTGGGCCTGCCCGTAGTCGAGCCGGGCGTCGGAGCGGATGACCGTACGGCCCAGCCAGGTCTTGCGCACCTTTGCGTCGGCGGTCATTTCGAATACGGCACTGAAGCAGAGTTTGTCCTCACCGGGGCGCAGCGAGCATAGCGAGTTGCACAGTGCTTCGGGCAGCATAGGAACGGTTCTGTCCACCAGATAGACCGAAGTGCCGCGTTCGCGCGCCTCGGCATCTACAGATGATCCTTCCTGCACATAGAACGAAACGTCGGCTATATGCACGCCCACTTCGAAGTTGCCGTTCTCCAAAGGCCTGAACGACAGGGCGTCGTCGAAGTCCTTTGCATCTGCCGGGTCTATAGTGAAGGTGAGGACGGGACGGAAATCCTTCCTGTCGTGTATGTCCTTATCCGAAATGGGCCTCACAAGTTTCTGCGCAGCCTTTTCGACTTCGGGCTCGAACCTGTAAGGGAGGCCGAATTCGGAGAGGATGGCGTGCATTTCGGTATCGTTCTCGCCGGGCATTCCCAGTACATCGACCAGATGCCCGACGGGCGCATTGTCACCGCGGTCCCATCTGTCCACCACTGCGGCCACCTTCATCCCGCGTGCGGCACCGAGCGCCGCCGCATCTTCGGCATCTACCTCGATGTCGTATGGCATGTTGCGGCTCTGCATCAGCACCCAGGCCTGTGCCCCCACGGTGTGGAACACTCCCACGAAGGGCTTCTTGCCGCGCTCTATTATCTCGACCACCTGACCTTCGCGCCGCAACGCCCTTTCGGCGCCTTTCCGACCGCGCGTATCGGCCGCTTCTTTGGTAACCGCTACGCGTACCGTGTCGCCGTTCAGCGCTCCGCGGGTGCGCGCTCCGGAGACGAATATGTCTTCGGCCTCGCCCTCGACACGTACGAAAAGGCTGCCGTCGCGCGACATCATCGCCGTTCCGATGAACTGCGGAAATATCTTGCGTCCGGCCCTGTGCTTGCGTTTGGTGGGCTGTATCTTCGATCCTCTTCTCTTCTTCATATATGGGAAACCCGGAAATCTTCAGTCGCCGGGCAGCTGACAGTTGCAAAGATACTATTTTTCCGTCGATAGCACGTCGCGCCGATAGCGTATGCTCAGATAAACGGTTCTGAAAAGCAGGTGGGCGAAATATGCGGCCAGCAGGCAGTGCATAGCCGCGGCGCTCCCGGGTTGCAGAATGAGCCGCAGGGCAAGCCACACTCCGGTGAAGGCTACGAAGGCTCCGGCCATAGAATTTCGCAGGGCGCGTGATACCGTAGCCCCGAGGTAGATGCCGTCCCAGGTGAAGGCAGCGCAGCCCGCCGGGGGCATAAGCAGAAGCCAGGGAAGGTAGGTCCTGCAGGCTTCGACCACGTCGCTGTCGGAAGTGAGCAACCTCAGAAGGGGCGTGCCGGTCAGCTGGTAAATGCCTATGAACACGACGGCGATGCTCATACTCCATACGAAGACATATTTGACCGTCCGGCGCAGCATAAGATTGTCCTTCGCCCCTATGAAACGGCCGGTAAGCGCCTCGCCGGCATAAGCGAAGCCGTCCGTGAAGTACGAGAAGATGAGGAGGATCTGCATCATTATTGCCGAGCAGGCGAGCGCTGTGTCGCCGTAGCGCGCTGCAATCATCGTATAGCCTATGTATATTCCGGTGAAGAACACCGAGCGCCCGAAAAGATTGGCGTTCATCTTCATGAACGGTCTCAGTGCACTGGGGGAGAGTGTTTCGCGCAGCTTGCGAAGGCTGAAATGTGCGAACACCCTGCTGCGGTATTTGAATACGCATACCAGAATGCAGTAAACGAGGCCTGCATACTGAGCGATGACTGTGCCCAGTGCGACTCCCGCGAATCCGAGACCCGGCCAGGACCCGACTCCCAGGGCCAGAATGACACTCGCGGCTATGTTTACGGCATTTACGACGAGGTCCTTCCACATGGAGCTGACAGAATCCTGCATCCCCACGAACCATCCGCTGAAAGCCATCAGCGAGATGGTGGCCGGTGCGGCCCAGATGCGGATAAAGAAGTACTGGCAGGCCAGTTGCTCAACCCTTGCCGAAGCGTCGGTGGCGAGCATCATCAGTTTGCAGAAGGGCCACTGGAGCGCAAGGATGAGCGCCGAACAGGCAGCTGCGACGCATATCGCGCGCCAGAAGATGGCCGCACAGTCGTGCATGTCGCCGCGTCCGAACGCTTGGGCCGCAAGGCCGCCGGTACCGGTGCGCAGGAACGCGAAGTTCCAGTAGAGCAGGTTGAAAAGCATCGCCCCGACCGAGATGGCCCCTATCATCGCAGCCGCCTCTCCGCCTTGCAGATGGCCGGCCACGGCCGTATCGACCATACCCACAAGCGGCACTGTCAGATTGGCGAGGATGCTGGGAACTGACAGACGGAGTATTTCGCGGTTCAGGCCCTTGTCCATCACTGTCGGAATTTTGTGTCTTCTTCAAGCATGCCGAGGTACGAAGAGTAGCGCTCGGCGCTCACGGAGCCGTCTTCGAGAGCTGCTTTGACGCCGCAATCGGGCTCGTGCGTGTGCGTGCAGGGGGTGAATCGGCAACCCTGCGAAGCGCGAAGCATCTCCGGGAAGTATTTGTAGATTTCTTCGCGTTCGAGGCCGACAAGCCCGAAGCCGCGAAGACCTGGGGAATCGATTATATAGCAACGGCGTCCCGCTCCCAGGTCGGCGGGGTACATTTCGTAGAGCGAGGTGGTGTGACGGCCCTCGAGGTGGGTGAGGCTGATTTGTCCGGTACGCGGGTTCAGCGAAGGGTCGAGAGCGTGAACGAGTGACGATTTGCCGACACCGGATTCTCCGCTCAGCAGCACCAGTTCCCCGGAGGTCAGCGTGCGGAGCTCTTCGATGCCTTCGCCCGTGCGGGCCGAGGTCTCGAGAACCTTGTATCCTGCGCCTTCGTATATGGAGCGGAAAGCGGCTATCTGTTCGGCCGCCTCGTCGCGGTAGAGGTCTGTCTTGTTGAGTACTATGGTTGCCGGGATGCCGTACACCTCGCAGGTTACCAGCTGACGGTCGAGGAAGGGCAGTTTCGCCTGCGGAAAATAAAGCGAGGTGACAAGCAGCGCGCGGTCGAGGTTCGCGGCTATGACGTGCGACTGGCGCGAGAGATTGCTCGCGCGGCGTATCAGATGGTTGCGGCGGTCAAGAATGCCCGTGATTGTGGCCGTAGGCTCGCCCTCGGACCACTCGTAGCTGACTTTGTCGCCTATGGCAACGGGGTTGGTCGAGCCGCTGGCCGAGAGACGGATGCGCCCCTTCAATACGGCCGGGAAGAGATCCCAGGCCGGCAGTTCGCTCAGCAGGAAATGACTTCCCGCGTTTTTGACCACTGTTGCAGTACCTTGTTTCACAAGTGCAAAAATAACATTAAATTTGCGTACTATGACAACGGACGAAAAAATCAGGGAATCTGTCGATTCGCTGTTTGCAGGCATCGCTTTCGAAGCCGAGCCTGCGGGCTTGTACGATCCTCTGCGCTATATGATTGCGATAGGCGGGAAACGTCTCCGCCCCTCTCTCTGCCTGACAGTATGGCACCTTTTCCGGGACGACGAACCCGAGGAAGTGCTCCAACCTGCCGCCGCGCTCGAGGTGTTCCATACATTCACACTCATCCACGACGACATCATGGACTGCTCGCCCCTGCGTCGCGGCTGCCCTACGGTATGGAAGAAATGGAATGGCGACACGGCCATCCTTTCGGGCGACGTGATGCTGATAGACGCATACAAGCGTATCGCCCGGGCGCCTGCCGCCGTAGCCGGCGAGGCTCTCGAACTCTTCTCGAAAACGGCCGCTCAGGTGTGCGAGGGCCAGCAGTACGATATGGATTTCGAGTCGCTGCTGCAGGTCCCTATGGAGGACTACATAAAGATGATAACGCTCAAGACCGCCGTCCTTCTGGCCTGCTCGGCAAGGATGGGTGCGGTTCTCGCGGGAGCCCCGTCCGCCGCGAAGGATGCCATCTACAACTACGGTCTCGAACTGGGAATAGCATTCCAGATAGCCGACGACTACCTCGATGCCTATGGCGACGAAAAGGTGTTCGGCAAACCCATCGGCGGCGATATCATCAACAATAAGAAATGCTGGCTGACCACTATGGCCCAGCAGAAAGCTGCGGGAACCGATGTTGAGGCTGTCCTGTCGGCCACTCTGGCTGCCGAAGCCTCCGAGCCCGCGGAAAAGGCCGCCAAGATAGATGCCGTGCGCTCGATATATGACGCCCTCGGCGTGCCGCAGGCCGCCCTCGACGAAATAAAACGCTATTCGGCCCGCGCGCTTGCCGCGCTCGAAGGTTCCGGCCTCGATGCAGCCCGGGTGGATGCTCTCCGCCGTTTCGCGGATTCCCTTGTCGGTAGAGTAAAGTAGAAATGGATCGCAAGGAACTGGAAATAATGGCCCCTGCGGGCAATTTCGAAGCTTTGAGGGCCGCCATACAGGGAGGTGCCGACTCGGTTTACTTCGGTGTCGGGAGGCTGAATATGCGCAGCCACTCGGCCAATAATTTCGCTCCGGAAGACCTTGCCGAAGTCACGCGCATCTGCCGTGAGGCCGGGGTGCGGTCGTATCTGACCCTCAATATCTGCCTCTATCCTGAGGATATTGACGATATGCACGTTGCTCTCGATGCCGCGAAGGCGGCCGGCGTCGATGCCATCATCGCTTCGGATATGGCTGCCATCATGTACTGCCGCCGTATAGGGCTTGAAGTGCACATCTCCACCCAACTTTCGATTTCGAATGCCGAGGCCCTGCGCTTCTACGCGCAGTTCGCCGACGTGGTGGTCCTGGCCCGCGAACTCAACCTCGGGCAGGTGCGTGCCATTGCCGATACCATAGAGCGTGAGCGCATCACAGGTCCTTCCGGTGAACTTGTGCGCATAGAGATGTTCGCGCACGGTGCTCTCTGTATGGCCATAAGCGGCAAGTGTTACCTGAGCCTGCACGAATTCGGTGCTTCGGCCAATCGCGGGGCCTGCTATCAGGTTTGCCGCCGCGGCTACGAGGTTACCGACCTGCAGAATGGCCGCAAACTCGAAATAGACAACAAATACATAATGTCGCCCAAAGACCTGTGCACCATAGAATTTATGGATAAGATAATTGCCGCAGGCGTGAAGGTGTTCAAGATAGAAGGCCGTGCGCGCAGCGCCGAGTACGTGAAACGTACCGCACAGTGCTACCGCGCTGCGGCCGATGCCGTGTGCGACGGAACATATTCACCGGAACTCTCGGCGCGCCTGAAGGAGAGTCTCGCGGAGGTTTTCAACCGCGGCTTCTGGGACGGTTATTATCAGGGTGCGAAGTTGGGTGAATGGAGTAAGGTCTATGGCAGTGACGCCACTCTCACAAAGGTTTATGTCGGCAAGGTCACGCATTGGTTCTCCAACATAAACGTGGCAGAGATTTCGCTTGAGACAAGCGGCCTCGCTGCTGGTGACAGATTGGTGATAACAGGTGCCACGACTGGCGTTGCCGAACTTGTGGCGGACGACATCCGTGTCGACCTCGAGACGGTGGATGCTGCTCCGAAGGGAGTCAGGTGCTCTATCAGTTCTCCTGACAGCCTGCTGCACAAGGGGGACAAAGTGTATGTTTTACGCAAATCTGAAGATGTATCGTAAATTTCTGATATTGTTTGCCGCACTGTTGTGTGCTACCGGTGCGGGCGCTGCCACATCGTCGCGCAGCAAGGGGTTTGAAATGGCAAAATGGGTCGAAATCCAGAACGCCATCCTCAAGGAGCTTGACCGTTCGTATGCCGATTCCATCCCTACCGACCGTATGTACAAGGCGGCCATCGATGCCATGCTCGCCGAACTCGATCCCTACACGGTCTTTGTAAGCGAAGAGGATAACGACGACTTCCAGATGATGGTCGGCAAGGTGTACGGAGGCATAGGAGCCGTAATATACAAGCCCGAGCTGGATGGCAATGTAATCATCAACGAGCCCTATGAGGACAGTCCGGCGGCCCGCTCCGGTCTGCATTGCGGCGACGAAGTGATTGCCATAGACGGCACTCCCACCCAGGGGCTCAAGACCGACGAGTGCTCTTCGCGCATGAAGGGCAAACCGGGCTCCGATGTTGACCTTCTGGTGAGGAAGGCGTGGACGGGCGACACACTTACCGTCACCGTCACGCGCGAGAAGATCCATCTGCCCGACATTGAATATTACGGGATGCTCGATTCGCAGACGGGATACATCCTGCAGAGCGGCTTTACCGAAGGCGTTGCCGACGAATTCGAAGCTGCGCTCAAGGCTCTGCGCAAGCAGGGAATGAAGAGGCTCATATACGATCTTCGAGGCAATGGTGGAGGCATCATGCAGGAAGCTGTGGGCATTGCGTCGTTGTTCCTGCCCCGCGGAAACGTGGTGGTAAGCCAGAAGGGCAAGACCGCACAGAGCAATTTCATCTATCATACGACCCGCGCTCCGTTCGATACGAAGATGCCGGTAACGGTTCTTGTCGACGGCGGCAGCGCCAGCGCTTCGGAAATCGTTGCAGGTGCGCTCCAGGATTACGACCGTGCGACCATTATGGGCCGTCGCACCTACGGCAAGGGGCTCGTGCAGAGCATCCGACCTCTTCCTTATGGTTGTTCTATGAAGGTCACGACTGCAAAATACTATACCCCTTCGGGCCGTTGCGTCCAGGCCATCGATTATGCCAAACGTGGCGAGGACGGCTCTGTAAGCCATATCCCCGACAGCCTTACCCACGAGTTCAAGACCGCCGGCGGACGTACTGTGCGTGACGGCGGTGGCATTACGCCCGATGTTGAACTGCCTCTGACCAAATATGACGACATAGTCTATCAGGTGGTGCTTGGCGGCCTGCTCGAGCAGTATGTCATAGACTATGTAAAGAACCACAAGAGCATCGCTCCGGCGGACAAGTTCCATTTTGACGAATTCGATTCCTTCAAGGAATTCATCCGCGGCAGGGATGCCAAACTCGACGTGGACTCGCTCGTGCCTGAACAGATAATTTCCTTTATCGAGGAGGAGATAGCCGTCCGCTATTACTATCAGAAGGCCGGGGTGCAGATGCGTCTTCGCTACGACGAACAGGTCAGGGAGGCCCTTTCCCGATGAAACTCGTCTTTGCAACCGGCAATGCCGGAAAAATCCGTGAGGCGCGTGAGATACTCGGCCCTTCGTTCGAAATCGTGAGCCCGGCGGACCTCGGTATTTTCGATGACCCGGAAGAGACGGGCTCCACTTTCCGCGAGAACAGCCTCATAAAAGCCCGCGCCATATACGATGCAACCGGTCTTGACTGCTTTGCCGACGACAGCGGCCTTGTGGTCGATGCGCTCGGCGGTGCTCCGGGCATATACAGCGCCCGATATGCGGCATTGGAGAATCCGCAGGCCCCCTCCGGCGACCTTTCGCACGACTTTGCCGCCAACAGGGCGAGGCTCCTGCGGGAACTCGGCGACCGGCCCGATCGCAGTGCGCGTTTCAGATGCGTCGTGACGCTTATCCTTGGTGGAGAGGAGTACTTCTTTGACGGCACTATGGAGGGCAGCATTGCCCGCAAGTGCGAGGGGGAACTCGGTTTCGGCTACGATCCGCTCTTCATCGCTGACGATTGCCCTGGAATGACTCTCGGCCAGGCCGGGGAGTCCGTCAAGAACAAAGTCTCCCACAGGGGAAAGGCCCTCTCCGCCATGGCTGGTTTCCTTGCCTCCGGAAAGAAATGAATCTGACCGACAGGGTGATTGTTTTGCGTGTGACGCCTCTTCGCGACCGCACCCGGCTCGTGCATACCATTTCGCGCGAGTGGGGAAGACGCAGTTTCATCATCGGTTCTTCGCGCACATCTGCGCTGTACCTGCCCTTGAACGTGCTGGAAATCGAAGTCGCCACGAATGCGAAGTCGGAACTCTGGCGGATACGGGAGGCGTCGGCCTGCCTGCCGCTGAACTCGATAAGGAACGACCGTACGAAGACCGCGATTGCTCTTTTCATGAGCGAAGTGCTGTATCGGGCTGTTACCGACGGGGCCTGCGAGCCGGGGCTTTTCGAATGGTGCGAGGGCAGTATCGCCTTGCTCGACGCGCTGGAAGGCAATGCTGCCAACTGGCATCTGCGCTGGCTGCTGGAACTTTGTGCCGCGATGGGTTTCGCTCCGACCGAAGAACATCTCTCTCCTTTTGCCGGAGAGTATCTGACCGAGCTGCTCGCTCTTCTGAGCCTTCCTCCTGCGCAGGGTCTGCTTCTTCCTCTTACCGGCGCAAAACGCAATGCCATGGCCCGCAGCATAATCGAATATCTTTCATGCCACCTCGAAGCGCACATAAACATACGCTCGCTGGATGTGTTTTCCGCCATTCTGCAGTGAAACGTCACGCGCACCGAAAGCCGTCGTTCAATTTCCACGTGGCTGAGGACTTGCCGGTTTTCTCGGCCAAAACAATATAAATGATTAAATTTGCGCCGATGAGCGAAACGGAAGGGTTCATACACATTCACGGAGCGGTTGCGAACAACCTGAAGGGGGTCGATGTCGACATCCCCCGCGGGAAGTTCACCGTCATCACCGGCCTCAGCGGCAGCGGCAAGTCGAGCCTTGCGTTCGACACCATCTATGCCGAAGGCCAGCGCCGCTATATGAATACGCTCTCGCCCTATGCCCGTCACTTCATGGACATTCCCGAAAAGCCTGCAGTGGAGAGCATAGACCACCTGAGCCCGGTCATAGCCATCGAACAGAAGACTACGGCTTCGAATCCGCGCTCTACCGTGGGCACCATCACGGAAATAGGCGACTTCCTCCGTCTGCTCTTCGCCCGCGCTTCGACGGCCTATTCCCCCATTACCGGCAAACCGCTCGTGCGCTATACCGATTCGCAGATTGTTGACCTGCTTCTGCACGAATATGCAGGCCGCAAGTGCATCCTGCTCGCTCCGCTGGTTCGTGGCCGCAAAGGTCATTACCGCGATCTTCTGGACCAGATGCGGCGCAAGGGTTACACGCAGATACGTATCGATTCTGTCATACAGGACCTGGCCGAAGTGGATGAACTCGACCGCTACAAGGCGCATTTCATCGAACTGGTGGTGGACAAACTATGCCCGGGGGAGGGCGACGATGCCCGCATCCGCGCTTCGGTGGGCACGGCCCTCGGCATAGGCAAGGGCTCTGTCGCCGTGCTTGAATACGGCACAGGTGAGGTAAGGCATTTCTCGAAGCATCTGGTCGATCCGGACAGCGGACTTTCGCTCCAGGACCCGGCTCCGCACAGTTTCTCGTTCAACTCGCCCGAAGGCTACTGCCCTCATTGCAAGGGCCTCGGAACCATTGTCGATGTGAATATAGACAATATCGTGCCCGACCGGAGCCGTAGCATCGCAGACGGTGCCATCGAACCGCTCGGTCCGCTGCGCTCGAGCCATAAGGCAGATGTAGTCCGCGCAATGGCCCGTAAGCACGGTTTTTCGCTCTTCGACCCGGTGGACACTCTTCCCGACGAGGCGCTATCGCTGATTATCTACGGTTCGGACGAACTGTACCGTGTGGGCGAGGGTGCGCTTTCGCAGATGACTTCCTGGGACGGTGTTCTGGGCGATATCGACCGCACCGTCGTGTGCCCTGAATGCCACGGAACACGTCTTCGCAAGGAGACGGAGTGCTTCCGCATAGACGGAAAGACGATTTCGGAGGTATGCTCGATGGAAATAGGCGCCCTCTCGAAGTGGCTCCGCACCCTCCCTTCGAAACTTTCGCACAAAGAGGCGGCCATTGCAGCCGATATACACAAGGAACTGAGCGAGCGGGTGCGTTTCCTGCTTGACGTGGGGCTCGACTACCTCACGCTCGACCGTCCGGCCGGGTCTCTTTCGGGCGGCGAAAGCCAGCGCATACGTCTCGCGACCCAGATAGGTTCGCGTCTTGTGAATGTGATCTATATCCTCGACGAACCGTCGATAGGCCTTCATCAGAGGGATAACCGCAAACTTATCGCATCGCTCAAGAACCTGCGCGACGAGGGCAATACGGTGATAGTTGTCGAACACGATGCCGAGACCATCGCTTCGGCCGACTGGATAGTGGATGTCGGCCCCGGAGCCGGGGCCCTGGGTGGCCGGATATGCTACAGCGGTCCGCCGAAGGGGGTTCCGCTTTCGCTCGACGCTCCTCTTTCGCGCCGGGCCGGGAACGGGAAGTTCCTTACGATACGCGGCGCGCGGGGCAATAATCTCAAGGGGCTGACAGTAGATTTCCCGCTCGGCTGTATGATAGGCATAGCCGGAGTCTCCGGTAGCGGCAAGTCCACGCTTGTAAACCAGACTCTCGTTCCGCTGCTGAAGAACCATTTCTACGATTCGCACCTCCAGGCGCTCCCGTGTGACGGCCTGGACGGTCTTGAGAATATCGACAAGGTCATCGAGATAGACCAGAGCCCAATCGGGCGTAGCCCTCGCAGCAATCCGGCTACCTATACCGGAGTTTTCGGCGACATACGCGCCCTGTTCGGCAAGACTCCCGATGCGCTGGTGCGCGGCTTTTCGCAGGGACGTTTCTCGTTCAATGTCGAAGGCGGCCGCTGTGAGGAGTGCAAGGGCGCCGGCGTGCGTCTTATCGAAATGAACTTCCTTCCGTCGGTGAGCGTGGTGTGCGAAGCCTGCGGCGGAAGGCGTTACAAGGAAGATACTCTTGCAGTCAAGTACAAGGGAAAGAACATCTCCGAGGTTCTGGATATGCCTGTTTCGGAGGCGTATGAATTCTTCAAGAGCAATCCGCATATCGCGCCGAAGCTCAAGGCTATGTGCGACGTAGGCCTGGGGTATGTGCATCTCGGCCAGGCGGCCACAACCCTTTCGGGTGGCGAAAGCCAGCGCATGAAGCTTGCCGCAGAGCTCCAGAAACGTTCCACCGGCAGGACTCTCTATCTGCTTGACGAGCCGACGACAGGCCTTCACGCCGAGGATATCAAAGTGCTGATGGCGGTGCTGCAGAAACTGGTGGATCAGGGCAATACCGTTATGATAATCGAGCACAATCTGGATGTGCTCAAGAGTGTCGATTACTTGATAGATATGGGGCCCGAAGGGGGTGCGCGCGGTGGCCGGGTGGTTTCGTGCGGAACGCCTTCCGAAGTGGCTTCCGACCCGGCGTCGGTTACCGGCCCGTATCTTTGCGAAGTATTATAAATATGAGCGGATGGATTTGGATGGCGGTGGCTTCCGCCCTGGCCCTTGGCCTTTACGATGTTGCGAAGAAGCAGGCTCTCCGGCGTAACGGCGTGCTTGAGGTGCTGCTGGTTGCGACTGCGCTCTCGACTCTGCTCGTATCGCCTTTCTTCAAGCCCGGCTCGTGCGCTGCCGATTATCTGTATCTGGCTTTCAAGGCCGTGCTCGTAACGGCTTCGTGGGTGAGCGGGCTTGCTGCGATGAACCTCATCCCGCTTACGACGCTCAGTACCATCAAGGCTTCGCGGCCGGTGTTCGTACTTGTATTCTCAATAATCCTTTTCGGCGAAAGACTTTCCGCCTTGCAGTGGGCCGGAGTACTGCTCGTCTTTACGGCGCTGTTCCTTCTTGGCCGGACCAGCGGCAGGGAGGGAATACGGTTTACGCGCAGCAGGGGAGTACTGTACGCCTTCATCGCTGTTTTTACCGGCGTTGCCAGCGCCCTTTACGACAAGCATCTGCTTTCGGGCCTGGGGCTTGCACCGCTCTTCACACAATGCTGGACTAATCTGTTCATCACCCTGCTGCTTGCCTTGGTCGTCCTGGGCCGCAGGCTTGTCCGTGCCCGCCGGTCTGTCCTTGCCTCCGGCGTCGATTGTGCCTCCCGTTCCGCAAGTGCCTGCCAAACCGACGGCGAGCCGGCCGGAGTGGCCCCCTTGGATGTGGTCGGCAGCACGACGGATACAACTTCGGCTCCTGCGGGTAGCGAAGCTGGCGCTTCTGCGGCTCCTGCGGCGAGGTTTCGCTGGGACTGGATGCTGCTTGTGATAGCTGTCCTTATTACCGTG
>JAZLKT010000054.1:0-12875 GCA_045597785.1 Candidatus Cryptobacteroides sp. | reverse complement strand
GCGCGTCGCGCAACCGGCCTTCCGTCTCACGCTCACCTTTAGGCGCGTCGCTCAAAATCGCTCGCCACGCTATCCGCGCTCCGGCATCCCGCCATCTCCGGCAAAGCATCGTATAACAAAACATAGTTTTGCTGGTGATCCGTTTCCATCCGGACCCGTATGCGGGCGAATAAACTGAAAAAGAGACCGACCAAAAGGGCCGGCCTCTTTAATGTGCCTCGGATGGGACTCGAACCCATACAGGCATTTCTGCCCAAGGGATTTTCTTGCCACTATGGCTTTCGCCACCGTTTGTTTGTGGTCCGGACTATTCCTTCACCATAACCTGCGTCTTAGGTGTGTCGTGTCTAGTCTCTGCACCTTCCTCATTTATGAGGCTTGGCTCAAGATTACCATCGGCATTATCCGTTAAGGCTTCCTTGAATTTACGACATTCTACATCCCTCTTTTCGGAGAGTGCACTCAATTTTGCTCTTCCTCGATAATTATTTGTAAGCGCGTGGCAGTTCGGGCAAAGCAATTGCAGGTTTTCAAGTCTGTTGTCTGTGTTATCGCCATTGATATGGTGAATTTCCAACGGGATTTCATTGCCTAACCAGGTTGATAACCCACATTTTTCACAACTTGATTTTCCTGTTAATACTTTGTATCGCTCTCTCAGTCGCCAGGAACACTTGTAGTTGGAGCATTTAGAAAAAACCTCGCTATCATTAAAACCTCTGTTTGGTTTGAATGCGAGTCCGACATTCCAGCCTTGTCCTGTAAAATGAGATGTGTCAATGCGATTCTTAAGAATAATACGATTGATTGTACGATAATTCCCTCCAATAGGGCGGAGTCCAAGTTGCCTTAGAACGCCAGCAATTGACTTGTTTTCCAAAACCGCTGTTTTAACGTCATCTAAAGAATATCAAACTTTTCCCATACACTTATTTTATAATGCATGAAGTTAGATATTAACCACGTGTTTTACAAATAATTATTTCAAAGAACTTCCCTAAGTCCCTCGTGTCTACCATTCCACCACCAAGGCTTGCGGGGCAAAGATAGTTAAAAATACTTTTTCTCTTGTGCGTAGAGGGCTAAAAAAATGAAAAGCATCAGGCTGAACGACATCAGCGACGAGCCGCCGTATGAGACGAAGGGCAACGGGATGCCTATTACGGGCATCAGCCCTATGGTCATTCCGACATTGATTATCAGATGCATAAAGACGCAGGATGCGAAGCAGTACCCGTACACCCGCGTGAAAGGCTCGCGACACTGCTCGGCATCACGGACGACACGCGCTATCAGGAAAACATATAGCAGGATTACGGCCAGACACCCCAGGAACCCGCTCTCTTCGCCAATGGTGCAGAAGATGAAGTCGGTGCTCTGCTCCGGCACGAAACCGTAGGTCGTCTGCGTTCCCTTGAGGTAGCCCTTGCCGGCAAAGCCTCCGGAACCGATGGCAATCATCGACTGGTGCACGTTGTATCCGGCGCCGCGTATATCCTGGCTCATTCCCAGCAGGACCTCTATCCTTTCCTTCTGATAGGGTTTGAGCACCCTTGTGAACACGACGTTCGTGGAGAAGATGAACAAAGTTCCCGCCACGGCCAGCAGGGTGACCATAATGCGCAGGTCGCGTTTTGTCGCGGAACGGTTGCTGCTTCCCCGCGACGAGCGCAGCACCAGCAGGGTATAGACGCCGAGCATCAGTGCCAGCACGAGGAACGACACCCATAGCGGATACTTCACCGTAACGATGAACATCACGACGCAGACCGCGATGAGCACTATCCACCACCCCGACAGACCCTCGCGGTACAGAACGAACAGCAGGCCGAGATACACGAGCACGCTTCCCGTCTCTCCCTCGCAGAGGATGATGGCCATAGGCAGGCCGATGACTCCGAGAAGCAGAAGGGTGTCGTGCCGGCGCGACATCTTCACGCCCGAGCCGCGCAGAAGGTGCGCAACCAGAAGCGCCGTGGTGAGTTTCGAAATCTCAGCCGGCTGAAAGCGCAGAGGCCCGAGTTCGAACCACGAGCGCGAGCCGTTCACCGTAACCCCGAACACAATCACCGCGACGAGCAGCACCAGCACGGCCAGATAGCCCGGCAGCGAGAGGACTTCCCAGATATGCGGTTTCAGAACGAATATCACCACATATCCCACTACGAGCGCCGCGCAGAACCATATGAACTGCTTGCCGCTGCGCCCGCCCGGGTCGAAGAATCCTACGCCGGAATTGTGTATGGTCGAGTAGATGGACAGGATTCCCACCGCGACAAGCGCAATCCAGCAGAAGATCAGTTTCCAGTCGATCCTCCGCACCAAAGCCCTCTGGTCAAATCTGCCTGTCATTGCCGCTTTTTCTTTTCGTAGGGAACATTCATCAGGTCAGCATCGGTCACGTAGCGTTCGAGCCACTTGCGCGAAGGACGTATATCTCCGCATAGGTACTTTTCTACCATGAGCGAAGCGATAGGGCAGGCCCAGCTTGCCCCGAATCCGGCGTTCTCGACATAGCAGGCTACGGCAATCTGCGGATTCTCGCGCGGAGCGAAGCAGATGAATACCGAGTGGTCGGCGCCGTGCGGGTTCTCGGCCGTGCCGGTCTTTCCGCACACGTCGAGCCCCGGAATCGCGGCCAGCGTAGCCGTGCCTCCCGTGCCGGGAGTGCTGTTTACGGCCTGCCACATCCCTTCGACAATGGGGTCGAAGTTCTTGGGGTCTATCAAAGTATGTCTGGCCTCACGCACCGTGTCATCTTTTATGATGTGCGGAGGTATATACCAGCCGCGGTTCGCGAGAGTAGCGCCGAGGTTCGCAATCTGGAGCGGCGTGACTCCTATCTCGCCCTGGCCTATTGATAGCGAAATTACGCTCGAAGCGCGCCAATGCCCCTTGCCGTAGATGCGGTTGTAGCGGTCCGCGGTCGGAATGGTTCCTCCGAGTTCGTGCGGCACCTCGCTGTCAAGCGGAGCGCCGAAGCCGAAACTGCGCACATAGTCCTCCCAGACGGAGAAGGCCTCCTCGATGCCGGAATACCTGGTGTTCTCGAGTATGTTTTTCAGCACGAAACAGAAATAGGCATTGCACGACATCTTCACCGCCTCAATGAGGTTGATGGGTGATTTGTGGTCGTGACAGCCGAGTTTTTTTGTCGGTGTGTACCAGTAGCCGTGGTCGCACGGGTATTTGTATCCCTCCTTGAGCACGCCTTCCTGCAAGCCTATCAGGCCGTTCACCAGTTTGAAGACCGAGCCTGGCGGGTAGGAAGCCTGGACAGCCCTGTTGAACATGGGTTTCCCGGGGTCGGCGGCCAGCGAGTCCCAGTAGTGCCCGATGTCCGCAAGCACTTCCACATCGATACCCGGGCTGGAGATGAGCGAAAGAATCTCGCCGGTCGAGGGCTCTATGGCAATAAGGCTGCCCTTCTTGCGACGCATCAGTTCCTGCCCGTACTGCTGCAGATGTGCGTCAATCGTCGTGGTGATATTCGTTCCCGGCACGGCCATCTTGTCTTCGGCCCCGTCGCGGTAGCTCTTGAGCACGCGGTTCCGCGAGTCGCGAAGATAGATGTGGTAGCCCTTTTCGCCGCGCAGTTCCTCTTCGCGTGCGGCTTCGAAGCCGGTTCTGCCCACGAAATCGCCCGTGCGGTATTCCGGATGTTTCTTCAAGAAAGACGCGTCCACTTCGCTAACGTAACCGAGCAGATTGCCTCCGGCATTGAAGGGATAGTTGCGCGAGTTGCGCATCTGGGCCCGGAAGCCCGGAAACCGGTATTGGGTTTCAGCGAAACGCAAATAGGTCTCGGCATCAACCTGTTTGAGGAATACCTGCGACTGGTAGCCGATGCGTGTTCGGTACTTGCGGTACCAGGCCATCTTGTTGCGGATGTAGTCTTCCTCTATGCCCAGGGCCCGGCTCAAAGCGAGCGTGTCGAAGGCCTGGACTTCGCGCGGGGTGACAAGGATGTCGTAGGTTATGACGTTGTTCACGAGTTCCTGCCCGTTACGGTCGTAGATGATTCCGCGCGAAGGGTAGATGGTTTCGTAAACGATGGAGTTGTTCAGCGCATCGACCTTGTAGCGGTCGTCGATAATCTGGATGTAGAACAGTTTGCCCAGAAGGACGGCGGCGGCCAGGCCCAGGCCGAGGTAGATTTTGGTGCTCCGGCCTATTTCCATCGCTGGTCGGAATTGAAGAAAATGAACTTCCAGACAATCAGACCCAGAACCGTGCTGGCGACGGTGCTTCCGCCTATGCGGGCAAGGTTGAACCATAGCGGGCGCATGGCCGCGCCGTCAAGCCACACATAAATGCAGAAGTAGATGAGTGAGGCAGTTGCCAGGCACATCGCACATTGCAGAGAGGTGAAGCGTACCATCGGCGAAAAGTCCTTGCGCGTTACGGCATCCTCGCTTCCGAGAAAATCTATGACAGGCTTTTTGACGAGAACCACGCACAGAAGCGCAGCACTGCTGAGGCCGAGAGCTCCGTCGGTAAAGAAATCGACCGCGAATCCCGTCGCGAACGCGATGAACATCAGGCTGATGGTGCCGCGGCGCACAGGTACGGCCAGGATGAGCAGAGGCAGTATGCTGAGCATCACATAGGGTGAAAGGAACACGCCCGCTCCAACCACGCATTGGGCGACGGTCAGAAGCAGGAATACGATTGCAAAGCGCCAGCCGTTCATCGTCCGACCTCCTTTTCCCCGGCTTCAAGTTCTTCGATTTCGTCGCGTCCCAGGTTTTTGACGATTGACACGTAAGCGAGTGATGAGAAATCGGTGAAAAGTTTCACCTCGACATCGTTCGTCGCCCCGGAGGTTGTTTTTTTGCGTGTAGGAGTGCCGAGCGGAATGTCGGAGGGGAATATGCCCGAAAGCCCGCTGGTGAACACAGTGTCGTTCTCGCTTAATTCGACCGTGAGAGGCAGGCCCTGCAGCACGGCCTGCGACGGGCCGCGTCCGTCCCACACGAGGGGAGCGACGGTTCCGCTGCGGCCGAGCCTCGCGCTCACGCTCAGGCCTGTATTCGTGAAGAGCATTCCGTAGCAGAAGTTCTCGCTTACGGCATCTACGACGCCAATGGCACCGTTGCTGGTGATTATTCCGTCCAGAGGCTCCACGCCATCGACCTTGCCTTTGTTGAGGATTATGTAGTTGTGCTGGCTGTTATGGCTCAGCTTGACCACCTTGGCCGGGATATAGGTGAACTGTTTGTCCTTCCTTGCCAGCCCCGCACCGGCAACGCTGTCGCGATAGGCCGAAAGGGCTTCGAACAGTTCGAGATTCTCGTTCGCGAGAGCATCGTTGAGAGAGCGCAGCGAGGTGTATTCGCGTATGCGCTGGCCTCCGCTCCAGAAGAAGGCGATAGTGCGGTGCGATGCACGGTTGAGCCACACGTTGTGTATGTCCGACGACAGGGAGAGACAATAAAAGGCAGCAATCTCCAAAATGATGAAGACTGCTGCAATTGAAATGATACGGTGTCTTGTCGGCCGCTCGCCCATCGCGCTCTACCTCATGAGGAAGTGGTAAGTGTCGGTGTGTTCGATGGCCTTGCAGGTGCCGCGCGCAACGGCGTGGAGAGGGTCTTCCGAAACGGTGAACTTGATGTTGACCTTGTCGCTCAGACGCTTTGCCAGACCTCTGAGCTGGGCACCGCCGCCCGAGAGCCAGATGCCGCTATCAACGATATCGGAATAAAGTTCCGGAGGCGTCATCTCGAGTACGTGCATAATTGACGATTCAATCTTGGCGATTGATTTGTCCAGACAATGGGCTATTTCCTGATAGGTGACCGTGGCCTCGACGGGGTGTGCGGTCATGAGGTTTGGTCCGCGCACCACGATGGGGTCGGGAGCGTTTTCGTCGAGCTCGCTGATTACGGCTCCGACCTCTATCTTGATCTTCTCGGCGGTGACTTCTCCCACTTTGATATTGTGCTGCTGCTTGAGGTACTGCTGGATGTCTTCGGTGAAGACGTCACCTGCAGTACGTATGCTTTCCTGCTGTACCAGACCTCCGAGCGAGATGACGGCGATTTCGGTGGTGCCGCCGCCTATGTCGACAATCATATTGCCGCGGGGGGCCTGTACGTCGAGCCCGATTCCGAGGGCTGCGGCCATAGGCTCGTGGATGAGATATACGTCGCGGCCGCCGGCGTGTTCGGTGGAGTCGCGAACGGCCCTGATTTCAACTTCCGTACTGCCTGAAGGGATGCCGATGACCACCTTGAGATTGGGCGTGAAGAGGCGGCTGTGCTTGTGCCCGACCTGCTTGATGAAACCGCGTATCATCATTTCGGCAGCGTTGAAGTCGGCGATTACGCCGTCGCGCAGCGGACGGATGGTCTGTATTCCGGGGTTGTTCCTTCCGTGCATCATCTTGGCCTGCTGACCTATGGCTATGCAGCGGTTGGTGCTTTTGTCGATAGCGACTATGCTGGGTTCGTCAAGGACAATCTGGCCGTTCTGGTAGATGATGGTGTTGGCGGTGCCCAGGTCTATTGCCAATTCCTGGCTGAGAAAAGAAAAAGCCATAACGTGTGGTTGAATGTTATATCCACAAAAATAAGAAAATTTGTTTACTTTTGCCCCGATGCAAACAACAATCGGAAGAAAAGTTTACGCCGTTTTCGTGGCCGGCGGACACGGGACCAGGATGGGCGGCGAAATGCCCAAGCAGTTCCTTGACCTGTGCGGTCGCCCGGTGCTCCAGCAGACCATTCTGCGTTTCGTTACGGCCATCCCCGACCTGAAGGTGATTGTCGTGCTGCCGCGTGAATTCATCCCCCTGTGGAAGAATCTTTGCCTTGACAACGGATTCGATATTACCCAGACAATCGTTCCGGGCGGCATCACCCGTTTCCACAGCGTCAGGAACGCCCTCGAAAAAGTGCCTGACGGAGCGGTTGTGATGATACACGACGGTGTACGGCCCCTGGTCAGCGGAGACCTACTTGCCTCCATCCTTGAAGAGTCGCGCCGGAGCCCAGCCGTCATACCGGCCGTAAGCGTTACCGACACCCTGCGCACAAAGGATGGCACTGCGGCTCCCGACAGAGGTAACCTTCTGGCCGTCCAGACCCCGCAGGTATTCCATTCCGAGCTGATAAAGCAGGCGTACGGCAGTTGCTATGAGACGTCTTTCACGGACGACGCATCGGTGGCGGAGAAAAACAATATACCTCTCACCGTAGTGGAAGGCGAGAGGTACAATATCAAAATCACGCTTCCCGAGGACCTCGTCCTCGCAAGGACGCTTCTGTCTAGCCGATAGATTTTCTCCAGGTAATCTCCTTGCCAGGGTTCTGGCTTACCCAGACAGGGCGGTCGAACGCGTTGTCGAGGGAAATCATCGTGTCGGTGCTCTGTATGAACGGGATGCGCTGGATGGTGTTCAGGATAATTTCCATGAAGTGGTCGTAGGTGGTGCAGTACAGCTTGATGAGCAGTGCCGACGAACCGGTGACGAAGTGACATTCGACGATTTCGGGAATCTTCTTGAGCGCCGCGATCACTTCGGGGTATTTGTTGTTTTCGGACAGTTTGATGCCCACGAACGCGCATACACCGAGTCCCAGAGCGGCAGGCTTAACAATCAGTGACGAGCCGCTGATGATGCCGGCCTCTTCAAGTTTCCTGACACGCTGGTGTATTGCCGCTCCGGAGACTCCGCAGATGCGTGCTATCTCCAGGAAAGGCATTCTGGCGTCTTTGATGAGTTGGGAGAGAATGATGCGGTCGATATGGTCGATCTTGTGCTGCGAGCTTTCCATACGCTATTGTTTTTTCTTCCTGTAGAATTTGCGTGGCGCGGCTCCCGGCTCGGGTGCGGCGCTGATGATGGCTTTGCAGTCATCTTCACTCAACGCCTCGGCCTTCTTTCCGGCAGGGATGCGGTAGTTTTTCCCGGAGGCTTTGATGTATGCTCCGTAGCGGCCGTTGAGTATGCTTATCCCTGACGGGAATTCCCTGATGGGCTCGCCGATAGCGCTCTTGGACGCTTCGTTCTCTATCGCCTTGACGCACTCTTCGAGCGAGATCTTGAGAGGGTCGGCTCCGCGCGGCAGCGAGACATTCTTGCTTCCGTACTTGATATACGGGCCGAAACGGCCTTTGGTTGCAATGATGTCCACTCCTTCCCACTGGCCCACCTTGCGGGGCAGAGCGAAAAGCTTGAGGGCTTCTTCGAGGGTCACGTTCTCTATGAGAGTGTCGGACGGAAGGTTGGCGAACAGCTTTTCGGAAGGCTCGCCTTTCTGTACATAGGGGCCGTAGGGGCCGAACCGGGCGACTATTTTCTTGCCGTCTGCGGGGTCGGTGCCTATCTCGCGCTCGACCTTGTGATATTCGCGGTCGGCAAGGGCGGCATTGACCTTTTCGTGGAAGGGCGCGTAGAAACCGCCGATCATGCCGGTCCATTCCTGCTTGCCTTCGGCTATGATGTCGAAACTCTCTTCCACCTTGGCCGTGAAGTCCGAGTCGAGGATGTCGCTGAAACTGCCCGACAGGTAGTCGATGACCATCGTGCCCACTTCACTGGGGACGAGGCGGCGCTTTTCAGCTCCTACGGACTCTGTATGCAGGCTTTCGCTTATCACTCCGCCGCGGAGGGAAAGGTTCGTCACTTCGACGTCGGTGCCCTTCTTGTCGGCGACGACTATGTAGCCGCGCTCCTTGGTGAGGGTGCTGATGGTGGGTGCGTATGTCGATGGGCGGCCTATGCCCAGTTCCTCCATCTTCTTGATAAGGAGGGGCTCGGAATAGCGTGCGGGCGGCAGGGTGAACTTGCACTCTGCGCTGATGGACGAGCAGGCTGCTGCGGTGCCCGCGGCTATGTCGGGAAGGACGGTGGGCAGTGCGTCGTCTTCCGCCGCGTCGTCGGTGCCCTCCGAATACAGTTTGAGGAAGCCGTCGAAGATTATCCGGGCCGATTTGACCAGGAACTTTTCGCTGCGCGTACTTCCGCCGAGCGTGATGGTGGTGTTAAGGACACTTGCGTCGGCCATCTGCGATGCCACGGCGCGCTTCCAGATAAGGGCGTAGAGTTTCTGTTCGTCGGCCGTGCCTTCGATTGAAGTGCGGCGCACATCGGTGGGGCGTATCGCCTCGTGGGCCTCCTGTGCTCCGCGGACCTTTGTCTTGAAATTGCGGGGATGGGAATATTCAGGCCCGAAACCCTCGCACACGAATTTCTTGATGGTGCCGAGGGCCAGGGACGAAAGATTGGTCGAGTCGGTACGCATATAGGTTATAAGCCCATGCTCGTAGAGTTTCTGCGCGATGCTCATAGTACGGCTTGACGAGAGATGGAGCTTGCGTGCCGCTTCCTGCTGGAGTGTCGAGGTGGTGAAAGGAGCCGCGGGGAAACGGCTGCCGTTCTCCTTCTGGATGTCGGCGACGCTGTAAGAGGCTCCGATGCTGTCCTGAAGGAAGGCACGCGCCTGGTCTGTGCTCTCGAAACGCGTGTCCAGATTACCCTTGACCTTGGTGCCGTCAATGACGAAACAGCCCTCGACTTTGTAATAGGGCTTCGGTTTGAATGCGGCTATCTCCCTTTCGCGGTCAACTACCAGACGCAGTGTGGCCGACTGGACGCGGCCTGCAGAGAGCCCGCGCTTGATCTTTCGCCACAGAACAGGGGAGAGTTCGAATCCGACCAGTCTGTCGAGCACGCGACGTGCCTGTTGGGCGTTCACGAGGTCCATGTCTATCTCGCGCGGATGCTGCATGGCATCAAGAACCGCGTTCTTCGTTATCTCGTTGTAAGTGATGCGCTTCGCTTGCGAAGGACTGAGATTCAGCTGCTCGGCGAGATGCCAGGCGATTGCCTCTCCCTCGCGGTCGGGGTCGGATGCGAGCCACACTGTTTCGGCTTTGGAGGCAAGTTGCGAAAGTTCTTTCACGAGAGCCTTCTTGTCGGGGCTTACGACATAGCGCGGCGTGAAGTTGTTGTCTATATCAATGCTCATATCGCGCTCCTCGAGGTCGCGGATATGGCCTTTTGAGGAGACGACCTTATATTTTTCCTTGTCCAGGTATCCCTGAATGACTCCGGCCTTGTGCGGAGACTCGACAATAAACAAATCCATACCGCAAAGATAACGGACAATTGGCAAGAAATTCAAAATTAAATGAGTATTTTTGCGCCCGATATGAAAGAGAAAACCCGCAAAAAATTTATTTTTTGGTTCTGGTTCATTCTGATTGCCCCGCCCGCCGCGCTGGCCATTCTGCTTGCCTGCGTGTGGGCCTTCGCCCCCATCCCGTCGTTTGAGGAACTCGAGCGTCCGAACAACAAGCTCGCCACGCAGCTCATTTCCGAAGACGGGGTGGTATTCAGCACCTTCCACATCGAAAACCGCACATATGTACCGTATTCGGAGATTTCCGAGCACGTCATACACGCGGCCGTCGCCACCGAGGACGAACGTTTCTACCGTCATTGCGGAATAGACTGGAAGAGCCTTGGACGCGTAGCCGTGAAGACCATCATCTCGCGCGATTCGAGTCAGGGAGGCGGAAGCACCATAACCCAGCAGCTGGCCAAAACCCTCTATCCCCGCACCGACATGTCCGACGCCTCGCTGCTCAAGCGCGGAGCCGTCATGGTGTGGACCAAGATGAAGGAGTGGATAACGGCCGTCAAACTCGAGCGCAACTACACCAAGGACGAAATAGTGGCCATGTACCTCAACTCCATCTTCTTCGGAAGCGGAGCGTTCGGCATCAAGGCCGCATCGGAGACCTTCTTCAACAAGGCCCCCGCCGATCTGAGCATCGAGGAGGCGGCCACCCTCGTTGGAATGGTCAACAAACCCACCCGCTACAATCCGGTCCTCAATCCGGAGAAGAGCCTCCAGCGCCGCAACACCGTCATCACACGTATGGCAGGCAACGGCTATATCACACAGGAAGAGTGCGAGCTGCGCTGTGCCATGCCGCTGAAGACCGATTATCACGTCCTGGATCACAATGCCGGTCTGGCGCCCTACTTCCGCGACATGATACGCCGCGAGATGAGTGCTTCGAAGCCGCGCCCCTCGCAGTACCTGTACAAGGACGAATATGAGGCCGACACCCTTCGCTGGAACGATGACCCGTTCTACGGCTGGCTCAACAAGAACCTCAAGGCTGACGGCAGCAAATACAACCTCGACCGCGACGGTCTGCGCATTTATACCACCATCAATTCGCATATGCAGAAATATGCCGAAGAGGCGGTGGACGAACATCTGCGCAAGAACCTTCAGCCGGCATTCTGGGCCGAGAAGCGCTATCAGCGCAACGCCCCCTTCCCGCCAGATGCCGAATGGGCCACCGTCAACAAACTGATGAAGCAGGCCCGCCGCTGGAGCGACCGCTACCGCCTCGGACACGAGGCCGGACTGAGCGACAAGGACATCTACGCCCAATTCAACAAGAAGGTTCAGATGCGTGTATTCGCTTATAACCAGAAGGGTTATGTCGACACGCTGATGACTCCCGACGACAGCATCCGCTACTATAAGTCGGTGCTCCGTGCCGGCTTCGTAGCCATAGAACCGGGCACCGGAGAGGTCAAGGCCTATGTGGGCGGACCCAACTACCGTTATTTCAAGTACGACAATGTCCGCCAGGGCAAGCACCAGGTAGGCTCCACCATCAAGCCCTTCCTTTACACCCTTGCGATGCAGGAAGGCATGAGCCCCTGCGACAAGGTGGTCAATATGCCCCAGTCGTTCATAGCGGGCGACAAAACCTGGACTCCTCGCAGTACCGACCGCGAGTCGTCCATAGGCAAGACCGTGACCCTCAAGTGGGGTCTGACGAACTCGTCGAACAACATTTCGGCCTATCTGATGAAGCAGCTGGGCCCCCAGGCCATGGCCCAGATGATGCACAAGATGGGCGTCCACAGCCACCTCGACGAGGTGTATTCGCTGTGCGTAGGCCCTGCCGACCTGAGCCTCTACGAGATGGTGTCGGCCTACAACGCGTTCCCTTCGCAGGGCGTATATTCCTCGCCCATCGTAGTCACCCGCATCGAAGATGCCGACGGCAACCTTCTTGCCGATTTCACTTCGCATAAGAAAGAAGCGGTTTCCGACCGCACCGCATATCTGATGGTCAATCTGATGGAAGGCGTGGTGAACAACGGCACGGGCCGCAGGCTCCGTACCTGGTATGGCCTCGAAGGCGAGATCGCCGGCAAGACCGGTACCACCAACGACAACTCCGACGGCTGGTTCATAGGTTATATCCCCAGGCTTACGGCCGGAATCTGGGTGGGCGGAGAAGACAAGATGGTGCGCTTCGAAAGCACCGCTCTCGGCCAGGGCGCCAATATGGCCCTGCCAATCTGGGGAATCTTCATGAAGAAGGTTTATGCCGACACATCGCTCGGCTACAGCCAGGAAGAGAAGTTCCGCGCCCCTGCCGGAATGAAGCTCGACCTCAGCTGTACGGGCGGTGACATCGAGACCGAAGATCCCGGCGAAACCGACATCGAAGACACGCTTGAGGATTCGGAGAATTATTTCGAATAGCCGCAATGATCTGGGAGTACGAGGGCATAAGGATAAACTATGAGCAGAGCGGGCAGGGCCCCGACCTGCTCCTCCTGCACGGTTGGGGTTGCGACCACGGTATTTTTGCCTCCTTCGTTCCCGCCCTGGCACGGAACCACCGCGTTACCGGAATCGATTTCCCCGGTTTCGGAGCATCGGACGAGCCTTCGGAGGTCTGGGGGGTCTTCGAGTATGAAAGGATGCTCGAGGCTTTCTGCGATGCTCTCGGAATAGTATCACCGCAAATCATCGCTCATTCGTCCGGTGGCCGCGTTGCGATAATCTTCGCCTCGCGGCGCGCTGCCGGCAGGATGGTTTTTG
>JAZLKT010000053.1:0-2901 GCA_045597785.1 Candidatus Cryptobacteroides sp. | reverse complement strand
CAACAGCTGCCACCAGGTCTTCCCGGGTGGCATACTTCTCGAGCAGCACGACTTCGTGGCCATTTTGTTCCAGAATGTCTTTTATCCCCTTTACGGCTACAGCCGCGAAAGGCTTCTGTGTTGCTACGAGGACTTTCATTTTACGTGAATCTTTTCAAATTCCTTCATCGCATCGATGAGCGCCTGGATGTCTTCCATATCGCAGGCGTTGTATGACGAGGCGCGGAAACCGCCTACGAGGCGGTGGCCCTTGACGCCTATGATATTGCGCTCCTTGCAGAAGGCGACGAACTCGGCTTCGAGTTCGGCATACTGGTCATTGAGCACGAAGCAGATGTTCATAAGAGAGCGGTCTTCGGGCTCGGCGGGGCCGCGGAAGAGAGCGTTGCGGTCGATCTCGGCATAGAGTGCGGACGCCCTCTGTTCGGCACGACGCTGCATTTCTTCAACGCCTCCCTGGTCTTTGATCCAATGGAGTACCTGATTCATCACGAAGATGGCCGATACGGGAGGTGTGTTCTGCATCGACTCCTTGTCGATATACTCCTGCAGGCTGAGGATTGCGGGAATCTTGCGGCTGACCTTGCCGAGTGCGTCTTTCTTTATGATTGCGAAAGTGACGCCCGCCGCACCGACGTTCTTCTGCGAGCCTCCGTAAATCATTGCGTACTTGCTCACGTCGATGGGACGGGACATGATATCGGAGCTCATATCGCAGATAACGGGAACGGGGCTGTCGATGTCTTTGCGGAGCTCGGTTCCGTAGATGGTGTTATTGCTGGTGAGATGCAGGTAATCCACATCCGTGGGGATTTCATAACCTTTGGGCACGTAGTTGTAATGACGGTCTTCGGAGCTGGCGGGGATGACTACCTCGCCGAACTGCTTCGCGGTCTTGAGGGCCTTGGAAGACCACACGCCGGTATCGACGTAGGCAGCCTTCTTCTCGAGGAAGTTGAGAGCCACCATAAGGAATTCCATCGTGCAGCCTCCTGAAAGGAACACCACCTCGTATCCGTCGGGAATATGGAGAAGTTCTTTCCAGAGGGCGCGGGTGTCTTCCATCACTGCGTCCCACTCCTTGGTACGGTGCGAAATACTGAGTACAGAGATGCCGGTGCCGGCAAAATCGATTATTGCTTGGGCTGTCTTTTCCAGTACGACGTCGGGCAACTTACAGGGCCCGGCATTAAAAATATGCATTTTGCTCATATCGAAACAGGTTTTGGTACTTAAAGATATTCATTTTTTTCGAGATTGCGCGCACAATCCTCAAAAAACCTTGCACAATACGCGAATCATTCGCGGCTGTGCGAAGTCCGCCCGCGCGGCGAGGGTACAAAAAAGCCGGCAGGAATCGCTTCCGCCGGCCGTATCTGTTGAGGCTGCCGCCTATTCGTTCTCGTCGTAGATCTCCTCTCCGTCCTCGTCGCCATCCTTCTCCCCGTCTTCTTCGTCATCCTCGTCATCGTCGTCGCAGCAATCGCAGTCATCATCGCCGCAATTGTGTTCGCCGGGCAGATGACGCCGGTCTTTGGGGAGGTCTTCGAAGGCTACGTATCCGTTGTCGAAGGCTTCGGGAACGGGGCCCTTGCTTTCGAGGAGGACGACTCCCTCCACCCTGCCGGGTTCGGGCTCGCCTTCGAGCGTTATTATGACGTAACGCTTGCTCTTTACATCGTAGAAGTACAGGAACGATGCGCTTCCGGCTTTGATTGCAGCGTCAACGGTCACGTCATCAACAGTGCCGGCACCCAGATCGACAAGAGCATAACGAGCTGCGACCCCACCCGCCGCGTCGAGGCTCTTGAAGAGAATGGGCTGGTCGAGCGCAAACTCAAGGTCGGCCTGAAGTTGCTTGTGGAAAGCATATAAAGTGCTGTCTGTGTTGATTTTATAAAGCCTGAAAAAGCCTTTCTTACCCTCAAGGGTAACCCTGTACGTGCAAATCATGGCGCAAATGTAAAAAATATTCCATACATTTGAATTGGTATGGCGTTAATTTCTGATACATATTTTAGCATCTCAGCGCCCTCAGAGGGGCTTTTCAAGGACAAGGGCAGCCGTTTCCTCGCCTTCGCCCAGCCTGTGGAGAGCGAGGCCGAGGTAAAAGCGCTGACCGAGCGCCTGCGCAAGGAATATCACGACGCCCGTCACTGCTGCGTCGCCTACCGCATCGGCCTTGACGGAGCACTCTGGCGGGCATCCGACGACGGAGAGCCGGCAGGCACTGCGGGCCGCCCTATCCTCGGGCAGATAGACAGCGCCGGCCTGAGCGATGTCGCCGTTGCCGTGGTCAGATATTTCGGTGGTATCAAGCTCGGTGTTCCGGGACTCATAAACGCCTATCGCAGCGCAACGGCCGACGCCCTTGCCGCCGCCACCCGCATAGAAAAGGTCGCCGGCCGCTGGTTCCGCCTCGAGTTCGGCTACGACGCCCTCCCCCAGGTGATGAAGGCCGTCAAAGACCTGTCCCTACCACAGCGCGCCCAGGACTTCGGAGGCGACTTCTCCGGTTCTGGCCCTTCTTCGGACTCCGGCGCCGAGGCCCTTGCCACTGACGCCCCCGGGGCCACCGCCGGCATCTACCCATGCTCAATGGAAGTCCGCGTCCGCCTGATCCTTCTCGACGACTTCCGCACCCGCCTCGCTTTGAAGGGGGTGAGGGTCAGCGAAATATAGCACAGCGGTTCTGTGTGCTCACGTATCTTGAAACATACTTCAATTCAATTTTTTGTTCTAACTAACATCAACTGCGGGTAGTTAGTTACTATGTTTGAAACTGGAATTTCGCAGGCGCTCATTGGGGCTTGCGGCCCCAGCCGCAAGGGCTAACCCCGCGAAGTTTTTCATGAGTTAGAAAAAGCTACAGATATTTTGTTTACTTTAAAAGGTAGATGA
>JAZLKT010000052.1:0-2724 GCA_045597785.1 Candidatus Cryptobacteroides sp. | reverse complement strand
CACCTTCATCAGGAAGCACAGGCGCATCAGTGCGAATTCTATATGCAGGCGCTGGTTCGACGCGGCCTTATAGCCGGCATCGCAAGCCGTGGTAACGTCAAGCGCATCGTAAAGGAACTTCACCGGACAGGCCGCTCCCTGAACGCGGTAGCGTTCCTTCAGGCTTTCCGGGAAATCGAGCAAAGCCTCGAGCCCTCCGGTGCGGCTGACAAGCAGGTCGCGCAGATGTTCGCTCAGCGAAGTGACGAAATACTGGGCGTTGAAGCCCTTGCGCAGCACTTCGTCAAAAGCGAGCAGGGCATCGGCATAATCGCCCTTCAGCGCGGCCTCGACAATACGGAACCCGTACTCGTAGTCGAGCACGTTGAGGTTCGCGAGCACATCGGCGTACTTTATGTCCTGGCCGCAGAAAGCGACCGTCTGGTCGAAGATGGTCAGCGCATCGCGCATGGCGCCGTCGGCCTTGCGGGCGATGACGTGCAGCGATTCGTCATCCACATTCACCCCTTCCTTCGAAGCTATGCCGCGCAGATTGCGAACTATGTCGCCGACCCCTATGCGGTTGAAGTCGTAGGTCTGGCAACGGCTGAGGATAGTGGGGAGAATCTTGTGCTTTTCTGTCGTACAGAGTATGAAGATGGCGTGTGCGGGCGGTTCCTCGAGCGTCTTGAGAAAGGCGTTGAAGGCCGATGACGAGAGCATATGCACCTCGTCGATGATATAGACGCTGTACCGGCCCACCTGGGGAGGAATCTGTACTTTGTCCATCAGGGCCTTGATATCCTCCACGCCGTTATTCGAGGCGGCATCCAGCTCGTGGATGCAGTACGAACGGCCTTCGGCGAAGGAAATGCAGCTCTCGCACTGCCCGCAGGGCTCCATGTCCGGACCCGGGTTCGAGCAGTTGATGGCCTTGGCGAAGATGCGTGCGGTACTGGTCTTGCCCACTCCGCGCGGACCGCAGAAAAGATAGGCGTGGGCGAGTTGCCCGCGCTGGATGGAATTCTTGAGCGTGCGCGCTATATTGTCCTGCCCGATAAGCGTTTCGAACGAGTCGGGACGGTACTTGCGTGCTGATACGACATACTCTGACATAGCCCACAAATTTAAGAAATACTTTTGAATATTCACGATTCGTTGCTACCTTGCAGTGAAAGATGACTATCGGCATTAACACATATACACGGGGCGCGCGGCGCCCTCTCTTCACGGCGGTTCTGCTGCTGGTCCTGCTGCTGACGACAAGTCTCCCGGCGGCCGGCCAGGCGAAGATCTTTACCAAGAAGGCCCGCATCGCCGACTTCCCCGTGAAGACGACAAAGGTCGTGCTGAGCGGGAATGCTCTCCTTGACCTGGCTCTTCAGGAGGAGATGACCGAGCGCTGGTACCTCTCCCCCTACGAATTCTGCACGGCGGACGACTTCAAACGGCTCGAAAGCGACCCGAACTATTATTTCCTGCGTTTCGTGCTGAGAACCTCCGACCCGGGGCTCGTGTTCCTTTCGCTGATGAAGGGCGGCACGCTCGAGACGCGCCAGACCACCGACACTCGCTACGAACTCGTGCGCCTGCCCTTTGCACCGGAAGGGATGGGCCCCGCACGCGAGTACATCTTCCTCGGCACGTTCCTGGAAATTCTGCAACAGTACGTCGAGGACGCCATAGCCGCCGACAGGCTCGGCTATCTGGGCCTCTGGTCACAGAACAAGCTCATAAAAATGCGCGGGCTCACAATTCTGCTCGCCGACGAGGACATCAGCCCCGAAGGGAGGGAACGCGTTTCGGAAATCGGCGGAGCGATTACCGTTGTCGGGGCCGAAGATGCCGACGCAGCCCTGCTCGAAGGCTCTCCGGACACGCTCGTATCCTTCTGCGTAAGCCCTTATTTGCCCGGGCTGCGCGCTCACTGCTACAACATGCTCGTCCGTACCGACACGGGCGAGCTATACCACTTCAGCCGGCACCGCTACTCTTCCGAAAACAGACGTGGATTCGGCGCAGCAGAGGTCTCCATGCTTCACAATATCCTTTCAAGAAATGCTGACAGGTCAGACAAATGACGTCCTGCGCTACGCGGTCAAGCGCCGTCCGGGCGCCGTGGCGTGCTGCTCGATAAGTGTGCGCTGCGGCACACGCGCCGAGGCTCCGCAGCCTGAAGGCACGGCCCACTTCGTCGAGCATGCCATCTTCAGGGGCACGGCATCGCGCTCCGCCCGCGAAATCAACAGCTGCCTCGACCTGCTGGGCGGCGAACTCAACGCCTTCACCACCAAAGAAGAAATCGTACTGCACGCCACCGTGCTCAAGGAAGACCTGGCCGTGGCGCTCGACCTGCTCTTCGACCTTGCCCGGAACGCCAGCTTCCCCGAGGACGAGATAGAAATAGAGCGCGGAGTCATCCTGGACGAGATAATCTCATCGGCCGACATCCCCGCCGAAGACATCTACGACAACTTCGAAAGCCGCCTCTTCGCGGGCTCGGAACTCGGCCGCCGGATTCTGGGCACCTGCGAGTCGGTGCGCAAGATAACGCGTGACGACCTCGCCGCCTTCTACCACCGCTGCTTCACCCCCGCGGCCATGGCCGTCTCCCTCGTTGCGGATTTGGATGAGGAGCAGATGGTGGGGATGATCAGAGACGCGGCGTAAGAGGCGCCGCGGGTTACTCGGCAGTGCCAGTGGGCGGAGGGCGGTTATGCCGGAGGCCTTCCGCGCTTCGCGCTC
>JAZLKT010000051.1:0-13049 GCA_045597785.1 Candidatus Cryptobacteroides sp. | reverse complement strand
GAAGAGCTCGCGCATTGCGGTGTTGATGGCGTCACATACGAGGTCGGTGTTGAGGGCCTCGAGGAGGGTCTTTCCGGGAAGAATCTCGGAAGCCATTGCTGCAGAGTGGGTCATGCCCGAGCATCCGAGGGTCTCGACGAGAGCTTCCTCGATGATACCGTCCTTGACGTTGAGCGTGAGTTTGCAGCAACCCTGCTGAGGAGCGCACCAGCCGATACCGTGTGTGAGGCCGGAGATGTCCTTGATTTCTTTGGCATGCACCCACTTGCCCTCTTCGGGGATGGGAGCATTGGCGTGGTTGGCGCCTTTTGATACGCAGCACATCTGCTGCACTTCTTTTGTGTAAATCATACTTTGAAAAAATGATATTTTGGTTTCAATTATCGTCTCTGTAAAGATATCGTGCGAAGATTCCGGCGGCATCGCCGACAAGCCTTTCGCATGGCCGTGCCTGATAATAATGTTCGTCCCGCTGCTGTGGAACGGGGTTTTGTGGCGTTCCGGTGCGCAGGCCGAGCAGTTCGCGGCAGACTATGCTTCCGTTCAGGCCGCGGAATTCTCCGGCGAGCTGCTGCACGAGGCTGTAGCAGGCCTTGCGGCTTTCGTGAAGTGCAGTGGAAGTGCCGTCCTGACGGGGAGAGGATGCTGTTGCGCCAGCCGCAGCAGGGGAGGTTTCTGCGCCCGGCTCACTGCTTTGGGCGGCGGGGGAGATGAACCCGGCGAGGATGGCCATTGCTGAAACGCTTCCGCAGACATCGCGCATTCTGGCCACGCCGCCTCCGAGCCCGCAACCGACAGCGCTGAGGGCGTCTGTATCGAGTCCGGTGATATCGCTGAAAGCCAGAAGCACCGACTGACAGCAATTGTAACCCTTGCGGAAATATTCCATCGCAGATTCCTGCCTGCGGAGGATATCCTGTTCCTTGCCCATAAATCGCACGAAGATACGCATAATTTTGCGTATATTTGTAGAGATATAGACTGATATGAAGAAAATCCTCAAATGGGTGCGCTACGGCCGCAGCATGGCCCTTCCGCAAAGTGTGATGCCGGCGGTGCTGGCTGTTGTCCTGGCCACGGCCTCGGGTAATTTCCACATAGGCTATGCGCTGCTTGCCGTACTGGGCGTAGCGTGCGCGCATCTGGCCATGAACATTGCCGATGACTGGTTCGACTATAGGGTTGATATGCTTTCCGACCGCGACCGCGTGATACGCAAGGGATTCCGTGCAATGACGGTCAAGTATCCGTATCTTACCGACGGAAGCGAGACGCTGCGCACAACGGCTTATGCCATAGCCCAGTTCATAGTTGTGGCACTTGCCTGCGGAGCTGGAATCTTCGTTCACTGGACCGAACTCGGAGGATTTGCCTCGGGCCCCCAGGGAACCTGGATACTGGTCGCCATAGTTCTGGTATGTGCCTTTCTCGGCGTCTTCTATTCGGCCCCTCCTTTCAAACTGGCCTACCACGGCTGGGGAGAGCCGATTATCGGCTTCATCTTCGGCCCTCTGCTTATGTGCGGAACGTTCTATGCTTCGTGCGGATCGCTCAGCTGGGACATCATATTCATGAGCGTGCCCGTAGGCCTGCTGGTGCTGAACATCCTCTTTACGCACAGTTTCATCGACATGCCAGGCGATGCCGAAAGCAACAAGATGACCTTCGCGCGCCTGCTCGGCACGGGCAAGGCCTGCCTTGTGGCTTCGGCCCTGTTCTCGTTCCTGCCCTTCGCGATTGTGGCGGCCGGAGTGGTGCTGGGGCTTGTACATCCGCTCTTCCTCGTGGTGATGCTCGACCTGCCCCGCGCAATCTGGCTCTGGCGTTCGCTTCTCGACTTCAGCCGCGGCATTCAGGGCGACTTTTCCGTAATGCCCCGCTGGATGGGCCCTATGGCCATGTGGGATGATATCCGCAAGGCCGGAGTGGAATGGTTCATGGCCAGGTGGTACGGTTCAAGGAACGTTCTCAGCGGCTTTTGCCTCCTCGCGATGGTGGCCGCCCTCATCATACGTATATTCGCATTATGAAACTGAATCAATTCATATACCTGGGCTGGTGGTGGTTCCGTGCCAAGTTCTTCGGCCGCAAAGCGCCTCTGCAGAGCGTGCTGTTCATTTCGGACAGGTGCAACCTCAGCTGCAGGCATTGCAGCGTGTACAACCACGCCGACCCGGTAAGCAAGACTTTCGAACAGATAAGGGATGAGCTCGAGTACTGCTACTCCCTCGGCTCGCGTTTCGTCGATTTCGAGGGAGGGGAGCCTTTCCTCTGGCAGGATGAAAACCATCCGGTGGATGGCCGCCCCGCCGATGTGAACGACCTCTGCGACCTTGCGCGCAACCTGGGCTTCTTCTCCTGTACCATTACGACAAATGCCCAGAAACCCTTCACGGGAAGCCGCGCCGACAGCATCTGGGTAAGTATGGACGGAGTGGGAGAGTACCACGAGCGCATACGCGGCAAAGGTACTTTCGAAAGGCTTGAGAAGAATGTGGCAGAGAGCGGTCACAAGGCCCTCAGCGCCAATATGGCAATAAACACACTGAATGTCGACAGCGTTGCCGCAGCTATCGAATATGTGGCGGCCAGCCCGTATTTCAAGGAAATATCGCTCAACTTCCATACCCCGTTCCCGGGAACCGAAGCACTTGCCCTGCCGCTTGAAAAGAGGCTTGAGGTCATCGATCTGATTATCTCGTACAAGAAGAAGGGATATCCTATCATGAACTCACTTACGGGCCTGCGGCATATGCGTTATATGGATTTCCGCACCGTGTGCTGGATGACCAATTTCGTCTTTATGGACGGCACCAGAAGCGACCGGTGCATAGGCGAGACCTTCTCGCTCTGCGGCGATTGCGGATTCTGTATGGCGGGAGAGGAAAGGGCCGTGATGGACTTGGCTCCGGACACGATTCTCGCCGGACTCAAGCTCAGGGTATAAAAAAAGAGCGGGATAAGGGAGTCGAACCCTCCTCCTCAGCTTGGGAAGCTGATGCACTACCGATGTGCTAATCCCGCTTTGCGATTGCAAATATAGTAAAATGATGCAATTTTTGAAAAAATATGGGGGCTATCTGGTGGCGCTGATTGTCTTTGTCGCCCTCACTCTGGCCTACACTGCACCGCAGTTCAGCGGCAAGACCCTCCAGCAGGGCGATACCAACCAGTGGAAGGGAATGTCGCATCAGCTTGTCGAATACAACAAGACGGCCGAGACGCCTTCGGCCTGGGCCGAAGCGATGTTCAGCGGTATGCCTTCGTATCAGATTGCACTCAATGCGCCCGAAAAGGGCTTGACGAAGGTAATCAGTGCAGTCGACCGTTTCTTCAGGAAACTGACCGATTTCTTCTTTACGGGCATACGCGGCCTGATTATGGGCTATCTGATAGGCTTCTTCATCATGTTCCTCGCCTTCGGAGCGGGGCCGTGGCTGAGCCTTGCCGGGGCGCTTGCCGCGAGCCTGTCATCGTACTTTCTGCTGATTATTCCGGCCGGGCATGAGACAAAGGCTATGACCCTTGCCTGCATGGCTCCCGTGATAGGAGGCTTCTATCTGATATTCCGGCGCCGGAAATATGCGCTCGGTGCGATTCTGGTGATGCTGTACAGTTCGATAGGGCTGATGCGCCATCCGCAGATGTCGTACTATATGATTATGATGCTGGGCCTGATGGGCATCGCCGAAATCGTCCTTCACGTAAAGGAGAAGTCGATTGGAAAGCTCGCGCTCGCACTGGCTGTCTTTGCCGTTTCCATAGGCGTGGGCGTGGGGACCGGATACCACAACCTCAAGGCCAACAGCGAGTATATCGGTGAAACGATGCGCGGCTCGCACAGCGAACTGGCCGGGGCTGGGGATTCCGCACCGGCGGGGCTTGACATCGAATATGCCACGGCCTGGAGCTATGGCATAGACGAGACCCTCACGCTTCTGGTACCCAATTATATGGGCGGAGCGTCGTCGTACAACGTCGGCAGGAAATCACCCCTGTACAAGGGCCTTCTGCGGGTTGGGCTGCCCGCTCAGTCGGCAAGGAGCATAGTCTCCGGGGCGCCTACCTACTGGGGACAGCAGCCTTTCACGGCGGGTGCCGTTTATGTAGGCGCGATAGTCTGCCTTCTATTCCTTTTCGGATGCATCGTGGTGAAGGGCCCGTACAAATGGGCTCTGCTCGCCGCAACACTTTTCTCGATTCTTTTAAGCTGGGGGCACAATTTCATGCCTCTGACTCAGTTCTTCTTCGACCATTTCCCGTTGTACAATAAGTTCAGGACGGTATCGAGCATTCTGGTTGTCGCCGAGGTGGCCATGCCGCTGCTCGGCTTCCTCGCGCTTCGCGACCTTGCGGAAGGGAAAGTCGCGCGCAAGGACGCTTTCCGTGCACTGGGCATTTCTTCGGGCGTTCTGGGCGGTATATGTCTGGTGCTTGCCTTGCTGGGAGGGGCGCTCTGCCCGTTCTCGGGTTATGCCGACGCCTCGCTCCCCGAATGGTTCCTAGGCCCCGTTATGGTCCAGAGGGCCGAAATGCTCAAGGCCGACTCGTGGCGCTCGCTCGCATTCATCGCGCTCGGCTCTGCGCTTCTTTGTGCATTCATAGCGGGGAAGGTGAAGGGCGTGCCTTTCGCACTCGCACTTGCCGCACTGGTGATGGCCGATATGATTCCCGTTGACCTGCGCTTCTTCGGACAGGACAACTGGGTGACGAAGCGCGAGAACGATTCGTTCTTCCAGATGCGTCCCTATGAAAAACAGATACTTCAGGACGATGGGTATTTCCGCTGCGCCAACCTCAGCGTAAACACTTTCAACGATGCCCGCAGTTCGTATTATTTAAACTCGATTGGCGGATATCATGCCGCGAAACTACGTAGGTATCAGGACCTTATAGACGCCCATCTATCAAAGGGTAATATGAACGTGTATAATATGCTTAACACCAAGTATATAATTCGTTCTACTGAAAGTGACGGTCAAAGTGTTTCCGTGAATCCGGGAGCTATGGGCGCCGCGTGGTTCGTGGACGAACTGTGCTTTGTCGACGGCCCCCGTGAAGAGTCGGATGCCTTGTGGAATCTTGACCTCTCGAGCCGTGCGGTTGCCGATGCGTCGTTCTCTCGATTCGCTCTTGAACCCGGCTACGGAGAGGAAGCGCGGCTTGAATTGGTCTCGCACCGCAGCGACAGGCTTGAGTACCGCAGCAGTTCGAGTTGCGCCAAGACCGCTGTATTTTCCGAGATTTACTACCCTTACGGGTGGAATGCGAGCATCGATGGGCAGAGAACCGAGCACTTCCGCGTGAATTATGTTCTTCGCGCGTTGAATGTGCCTGCCGGTGAGCACGATATTGTGTTCGAGTTCAGGCCCGACTCGATATACAAGGGCTATAAGGTCAGTGCCGCGTTCAAGGCGCTGATGTATCTCTTAATCCTATTATTTGCCTTTAAGAAGGGCCGCGAATGCTGCTCTCGACGACGCGTCTGAATATCTTTCCAGATACACTTCGCGGCAATAGGCGTTGAACCTGGGCCTCGGAGCGGAAGCGAAATCCTTTATACGGCCGATGAATTCGTCGGCCGTATTGCATAGGCCTCCGGCCCGGTCCGGCTCGATTTCGTAGCCTTCGAACGCTTCGCTGCTGCCGATGATGTTCTTGCCCTGCATAAGCGCTTCGCAGGTTTTGACCTTCATTCCGCTGCCTTTGAAGATAGGCAGTATCACTATGTCGGCCCAATCGAAATGAAGCTGCAGTGACGGGGCGTTGCCCACGACTTCCACGTCGGCGGGCATCCAACTCTCCAGGGCGATCTTCTCCATCCCTTTTCCGACTATTTTCAGCGAGGCATCGACTTTGGGATAGACGTTTTCGATGAACCATCTGATTCCCTGTACGTTAGGTGTAAAACAGCTGCCGATGAACGCGAGTCTCGGCCGGGGCGAGGTGATGCCCTGTACAGGCTCCCGCCTGCCGTTGTCCGGCAGGGTGATGGGGATGATTGCGCTGGCTGCGCGCCCGTAAAGGCTTTCGAGCAAGGCGCTGTCGCGCCTGTTGAGTGCTATGATGGAATCGGACCAGCGGCATGCCCAGCGGTCGTTCCTCGAGGCACAGCGCTCCATGACCCGTGCTCCGATGCGTCCTCCGAGTTTGCTGCGCCAGTACACTTTTTCGACATTATGGAAAAAGGTCACGATATGCACGTTCCCGGCCTTTGCCTTGAGCTCCTTTGCGACTTTTCCGAATATGCTGCGGTCGATGAATACAATGTCGTATTGCCCGGCTTCGCGGCATATGGCCCTGAGCTTTGACGGTGTAAGCCCGAAACTGTAGCCCAGCGGCAGAAGCAGCGCTCCAAGCAGGTAATCCTTCGCACTGTGCCCGGCGGCCTCGTCGTGCATATACCGCACGCTGACGTTGTCAGCCCCGGCTATGGAGCAGAGTGCCTCGTAGTTGCGTCTGCTGCAGAGTTCGCCGCCCTCGGCTATACCCGAGCTCTTTTTGTACCGTATGAAGAGAATTCTCATAGTGCCATTGTCTTTTCGAGCAGAGCCATCCATTTCGCGCTTATCGCCCCGGCTCCGAAGGCCTGTACGCTCTGAATGCCGGCAAGGGCCATCTGCGTACGGAGGCTTTCGTTGTCCATCAGATACGCCAGAGCCCTGGCGAAGGCTTTTTCATCGCGGTCTTTGACTATGATGCCGTTCTGCGAGTCGGTGATTATGTCGGAAATGGAGGAGTACGAGCCGAACGCCACCGGAACGGCCCCGAACTGCTGGGCTTCGGTGAGCGTGATTCCCCAGCCCTCATAGCGTGATGTGAGCATGAAAAGGGCCGCCTCGCGGTAGTAGGGAAGCGAATCGGTCTGCCGGCCTTCGAAGCTGACTCCTTCGAGCCCGCGGGCCAGCCGCTTGAGCCAGGGCAGGTCGTCCCCGCCGCCCACGATTTTGAGGGTCCAGCCGGGGTGCGAAGGCTGTACGCGTGCCCATATGCGGAGGGCGGCGCTGATGCGTTTCGATTTCTCGTCCATGCGCGAGAGCATCATGACTGTATGAGTCTTTGCCTCGGGGTCAAAGCAAACGCCTTCGAACGAGAGCGCGTTGCCGATAGAGTGGAATTTGGAGTCGGGTCGGATTCCGGCAAGCTCGGCAAATTCGCCGAAGAACTTGTCGCTGAGCAGCACGAGAGCATCGGCATTGTCGTAGAGAATCCTGTACCGGCTGCGGATATAGGGTCGGAAAAGGGCCGTGAGCAGCTTTCGCGGGCAAAGCCTTATGCCTATGAGTTTGAGGCTTTCGGCCGGCCTGATTCCGTGCGTTATGCGCCAGAGACAGTTGCGCACGTTCCCTCCCGTAAGTTCCTCGCCCGGCATCGCGTGGTAGCAGACTATTACTTTGACTCCAAGCGCGGCGCACCCTGCGTGCAGAGCTGGTAGAATGCGCTTTTTGTAGCCTATGCGCACAAGATTGCAGATAACGGCATCGATGCCTTTGTCGCGTATGTATGCGATGAGGCTTCCGGTGTCGGCGGTGTCGAAGAATATCTTCCCGTCGAACGTCGAAGGCTCTCCGACCGGGCAATGCAGGCAGTACGCAAGATGGCATTCAAGCCCACGTGCCATGAATTCACGGCTGAGCGTATGGGTTATTCGCTCAGTGCCGCCCTGAAGAGGGCTTATTTCGTTTTCGGTGAGAAAGAGAATCTTCATGGCTGCTCGTTGTAGATGTCAAGATAGCGCTTCAGGCATTTGCGTTCATCGAAATCAGCCGCTCTGGCGGTGCAGGCACATTCCGTGTACGGCTTTTCCTGCCGTGCATTCAGAATGGAGGCTTCGAGCGCGTCAGTATCGCCTTTGGGTACTGCACAGCCGCACCCGGGAGCCAGGCACTCGGCGCTGCCGCCGGTATCGTAAGTGATAACGGGAGTTCCGCATGCGAGCGCTTCGATATTGACGGTGGGGAAGTTGTCTTCGAGCGTGGGATTCACGAATACGTCGGCGCTCGAATAGAGCTGCGCAAGTTCGGCCGCGTCGTAGGTACGCCCTATGAGTGTGACTCGCGGTCCGCAAGGCGCCGCGATGCCTTTCGGCCACTGCCCGACGAGAAGTATGTGGAATCCTTCGGGAAGCCTTGATGCAAGAGCCCTGAATGTATCCGAGCCCTTTCTCTGCTCCCATTGGAATGCCGCTCCCATAACGACGAATGTGTCCGGGCTTATGCCCAGCTGCTGTCTTGTTTCGAGCCGTTTGCCGGATGGCTTGAAGATGCTCAGGTCGATGCCGTTGTGAAGTACACGGACTTCGGCTCCCAGGATCGAGCGGCGTGCAAGGCCAGCCATCCATTCGGACGGAGCCACGGCGCAGAAGCCTTCCTGCCCTTCGTAGCATTGCCGCTTGAGGGCGAACATCTGCGAGCTGCGGTCGGGCAGAGTGGAGGGGAACGCGCTGCGTTGAGGACAGTCGCGGCAACCTTCGGCCCCGGCCCAGCGTGAGCAGGCGGCGCGGTCGAAATACAGGCAGTGTCCTGTCAGCGGCCAGCAGTCGTGAAGGGTCCAGACTATGCGTACACGGTGCTCCCTCGCCCAGTCGAAGAGCATAGGGGCGTTAACGTACCAGCCGTGAATGCAGTGAAGGTGGATAATGTCGGGCCGGAACCTGTCGAATTCGCGAAGTAACAACTTTGTTTCTTTTTTACAGAATCGGCCTTCGGCGCCTGTCAGCTTGCATAAAATGATGTTGATATTCCTCGAAATGCGGCTTCCCGCGTACTGTAGGGCGCTGCCGCTCCCAAGGGGCTTTGCGAGCTTTGTGCTGCGCTTGTTGGGGGCCGTGTAGCACCTCACATCGTGCCCGTTTTCGCGTGCGATCGCCGCGAGGCCAAGCATAATCTTTCCGGTGCTTCCGTAAGGGACTGTATTGAGCTGGACTATACGCATCGGCTACTGTTCGAGGGGCAGATTGTGAGTTTCGCGTTTCTCTTCGGGAGGAACATTCATATACCCCGTTCCGTAGGTTTCGACAAGGAACGACCCCGGATTGGCGGGACCGCGGAAACGGCAGCCCTCGAATTCCAGTTCGCAAAGGGGGAGTATGTCTTCTTCGCGCCGGCCGCAGAGCATCTGCCACACGACGTAGTTGTCGAGGTTGTATGTGTAGCTGCCGCGCCGGGCGCAGAGGGCGCAGAGGCGGGCGAACAGCGCCGTGAACGGCCTGGCCAGACAGGCGGCGAAGAGTTTCGCGTTCCCGTCTTCGACCTGCCGGCTTATGCGGCGCATCACCTTGCCGTGGGTGCGGTTGAGCATTTCTTTGATGCGGCGGTTCCCGTGCTCGATATTGAATATGTCAAGAAAGGCACCCTTGCCGTCATCCACCTTGAAGTACCCGTGGTGGCGGAAATGCCCTTCGCGCCTGGTCACACTCCAGCCTTGCGGCAGACTGGCCTTCAGGCTGGCCATAAGGCGCTTCTCGTCGCGCAGGAAAATCGACACGTCGGCATCGTCATCCCAAGGGATGAAGCCTTTGTGGCGCACGGCCCCGAGCAGGGTGCCGAAGTCGAGCCAGAGAGGGATGTCCTGCTCGCGGCAGATTCCGTCCACGAACTTCATGATTTCAAGAATCTGCATCTGATGGCGCCTCAGCGGGCTTCCTTCGGGGTTGTACTGCTCGCGCAGCTGCTCGTCGGTATTCATTTCCGGTGGTGTATCAGGTTGATGACGTAGTCTTTTTCGCCCTTCGTAAGTGCGGTGAACCATATGGCGGCTCCCGTGCATGCGACACAGGATATGCAAACGGTGATGAACCTGGCAGCGGTGCCTTCTATCAGCAGGTGTGCGGCGGCCGGAATGATGGCTGCCGCAACGCTGACGCCAAGCACGGGCACGAGCACACCGCGCAGATAGTCGCGTATTTCAAGCCCTACGCAGTGGTGAACGAATCCTACCCGCAGCGCGATGGACAGGGCATTCACCGCTACGGCAAGAATGAAAACGCTCTCCGGCGCGCAGCCGCCCCTGAGAAGCAGCCACGAAAGCGGGAGTATCAGAATCACGGTTCCGCTGCATACAATCTGGAAATTGCGTATGCGTCCGCAGGCCTGCATCGCGCTGTAGAGCGGGGCGTCGAGCGCCTCCACGAGGGCGTTGAGCAGAATCAGACGGGTGAAGGCCACTGTGTGTGCGGGCACGTCCTTGAGCCAGAGGTCCAGCAGAAGAGGCGTCTCGAACAGCACGGGAAGGGCCAGGATGAACATCAGGAAGTAGGATATCCTGGAACTCTGGCACACGAGCCGGAGCATTTCCCGCTTTTCACCGGCAGCGTACGATTTGAGTATCTGCGGCCTGACCGCAGTGAAGAAGTTGTCGATGAACTGCTGTATGCTCGCACCCGCCTTGAAGGCCATGGCCCTGGCGGCATTGACGGCCGGGCCGAAGAAGATGTTAAGCAGAATATTGATGCCCTGGGTCTTGCACACGCCGGCGAGCGAGCCGAGCATGTTCCAGCCCGCGAAGGCGAAGATTTCTCCGAAGGCTTTGCGCCCGGCCGGCCGGCAGGGCCTGCACTCTTCCCAGAAACAGTTGCAATAAGCTATGTAGAAGATACTTACTGCGGCGTTGAGGCCGAGCATCAGCGCTGAATAGAGAATGAGACGGTCCGCTCCGCTGTTCCTGATTGCAAGGGCGATGGCCAGCATTCCGAGGCTTTCCACCACGCCTGAATAGGCGAAGACCTTCATCTTCTCGCGCACGATAACCATACCCTGGAATGGCAGCCGTGCAATCGTGAATATGAACGAGATGATGCTCAGCTGG
This sequence comes from Candidatus Cryptobacteroides sp., assembly GCA_045597785.1. Taxonomy (GTDB): domain Bacteria; phylum Bacteroidota; class Bacteroidia; order Bacteroidales; family UBA932; genus Cryptobacteroides. The sequence continues at coordinate 2,243 of JAZLKT010000051.1, read as the reverse complement.
AATACCCACATCGCCGCGGTGTCGCGGCCTGCCGTCTGCATCCTGCTGTGCAGAAGCCAGAGCCCCAGCGTTTCGCTCAGTGCCGCCACAATCAGTGCTATGAGAGCGAATACCATCACGCAGGTGCTGAACGTGCGACGCACTGCGTCGAAGTCTCCGCGGCCCAGGTCGCCGGCCAGGAACTTCTGGCACGAGGTCGACATTGTGCCGGAGAGGAACGAGAACATCAGCACGATGCCTCCAACAGCGTTGTATATGCCCATATCCACCGCTCCGAGCGCGTCCAGTACCACTCGCGACGTGTAGAGGCTCAGGATGAGAATAATTCCCATCCTGATGTACAGCAGAGTGGTGTTGCGTGCTATCTTGCCGCGGTCGATACTGCTCATTTCAAAAGGTTTTTGCAGAACTCGTCCCAGGAATATGCGTTGCGCTTTTCCTCGAGGGCGCGGGTGAAATCGGGCCTTGTCTCAAAGAAATCGTCCAGGGTCTGTCTTATGCTATCGGGCGTGGCGTCCATCAGGAGGCCGTCCACTCCATCGTTTATGTCTTCGGCCAGGGCCCCGGTCCGCGTTACGGCTACGGGTCTGGCGTAGTTGAGTGCTATGCGCGCCACGCCGCTCTGGGTTGCGTTGCGGTAAGGCAGCACCACCAGGTCGGCGGCACAGAAATACAGGCTCACTTCGGTGTCCGGGATATACTCCGTACGCCATATGACCTGCCCGTCTATCCCCAGGCTTGCGGCCAGGTCGTGATATTCTCCAGCGTTGGAATAGAACTCTCCCGCAATAATCAGGGATGCTTTGCGCTCCGATGAGGCCCAGGCATCCAGCAGAAGGTCGAGGCCTTTGTATTCGCGTATCAGGCCGAAGAACATCAGATAGCTCCGGTCGGGCTCGAGCCCGAGAGCGCGGCACGCTTCGTCCCGCGGTACGCCCGGACCGAACTGGTCGTAGACCGGGTGGGGGAGAACCTTGCACTGTGCTTCGCAGCGCAGTGTGAGGATATCGTCGCGGACCATTTCGCTCAGAGCGACAAACTCTCCGACACTTTTACAGAAAAAGCGCGAAAGAAGTTTGTCGGCGCGGTGTGCTTCGTGCGGGATGAGATTGTGCACCAGGGCTATGCTGCGCCCCCCGAGACGGCTCCAGCGTGCCGTGCAGCCGAGGGCGGGAGCCATTGCCGGCATCCAGTACGAGTAGATTACCAGGTCGGGGTTCATCCTTCGCAGGGCCCTTGCGGTACGCAGCCAGCTCAGCGGGTTGATGGAGTTCAGAAGACGGGTGATACGCAGCCCTTCGGGGGCGGGGGAGTCGCTGTACTGGGTTTTCCCGGGGAAGAGGAACGAAGGGTACTGGAGGGTGAAAGTGACAAGTTCGACTTCGTTTCCGGCGGCCTGTAGAGCGGACGCAAGCCTTTCGGAGAACGCGGCGATACCACCCCTGTAGGGGTGCGCCGGGCCGACCAATACTATCTTCTTTCCCATAATCGCCCAAAGTTAGCAATAAAATGTTGGATATTTTTTGTTAAATTTGCACGATTTAGACTTATTGAACCGAAATGTCATTAGCAAACGTCATAAAAGCACTGTTCGGCTCCAAGGCCGAGCGCGACTACAAGGCTGTCAAGCCCATATTGGACAAAATCCTGGCCGTCTATCCCGAGATAGATGCCCTCTCGAATGACGGTCTCCGCGAGAAGAGTGCCTCATTGAGGGCGTACCTCGCCGAAGTGGAGAAGCCGTTCGAAGACCGGATAGCCGAGATCAGGGCCGCACTCGAGGGCGCCGAACTGCCCGTCAGCGAAAAGGAAAAGCTGGCCACAGAGTCGGACCGCCTGGTCAAGGAAGAGGATGAAGCCATAGAAAAGGGCCTGGAGAAGATTCTGCCCGAGGCATTTGCCATAGTCAAGAGCACCGCCCGCCGTTTTGCCGGAAGCGAAGAGATAGTTGTCAGCGCGAACGACTTCGACCGCGCCCTGAGCGTGACGCACGACTTCGTGCACATCGACGGCGACAAGGCCGTCTATCACAACCACTGGGTGGCCGGCGGAAACGATCTCAAATGGGAGATGGTCCACTATGACGTACAGCTCATCGGCGGTATCGCCCTGCATCAGGGCAAGATTGCCGAGATGGCCACGGGTGAGGGAAAGACCCTTGTCGCCACCCTCCCCGTATTCCTCAATGCCCTCGCCGGCAAGGGTGTGCACATGGTTACGGTCAACGACTACCTCTCCAAGCG
>JAZLKT010000050.1:0-11911 GCA_045597785.1 Candidatus Cryptobacteroides sp. | reverse complement strand
AGCCGCCCGCGGCACGTAAGCGGGAGGGGCCCACAAGCGTAGCGCAGTGAGAGGGATGTAGCGAAGCGGAAGGTTCAGGTCCGGCAGCCCTGACGGCTGAAAGATGCCCGGTTATTTGAAGAAAGTGAAGTGGACGCGGCCGTAGCAGCGTTCCTTGAAAAAGTGCGGATGAGCGCTGAAGTCGTGCTCGCCCCCGTGCTCCAGGATGAAATAGCAGTCAGGGTGCAGGATATCGCGAGCGAACACCTTGTCAGGAATTGTCTCGAGCCCTTCCAGCGCATATGGCGGATCGGCGAAGATTATGTCGAATTTTTCGCGGCAGATGGGCAGGAAATCGAACACGTTGTCGTGCACGGCCGTGACCGCCGCAAGCCCCAGACGTTTTGCTTCGGAGCGTATGAAGGAGGCATTGTCCTTTGACATCTCCACGCTGTAGACTCTCGCGGCACCCCGTGAGGCGAATTCATAGGCGATGGCCCCGGTGCCTCCGAAAAGGTCTAGGACCTTCAGGTCTTCGAATTCGTATTCGTTGTCAAGGATATTGAAAAGGCCCTCCTTCGCGAAGTCTGTGGTGGGACGGGCGCTGTAGCCCATGGGCGGCAGAATGTTCTTGCCTTTGAGTCGGCCTCCGATTATTCGCATGTCAAACGGTTTCAACCGCCTTGAAATAGCGGTAAAGGGTCATTTCGTCTTCGGGACCGATGGGGGACAGCACTCTGATGACTGAAACCTCGGGATTCATCTGCAGCGATTTCAGGGCCAGCATTATGTAGTACAGGGCCGTTACGAAATCGGGTGCTTTGTAAACGTTGGCAAGAAGCAGATTGTTGCCCTGCCCGATGGCAAGATACAGCGAATCCCCGCGCCTCGAGCACACTATCTTATTGTATTCCTGGCAGAGAGGAAGGCGCTTCAGCACGTAGTACATCTCCGGCCTCGGAGTGTTGTCGGTGCCTTCGTCGCTTTCGTCTATGTCTTTTTCGTAGTTGCCGGAGTCCGCCCAGAGCAGGACGGCATCGTACTGCTCTATGGCCTCGGTACGCACAACGTCGTCTTCGCCCAATTCAAAAACTTGTGCGAGAGAGTCTCTCGCACAATCAGGGTCGAAGAAGTGCGAGGGCACAAGCGAGCACTTCGGTGTGTAAACGGATATATGCACTATTCCCAGTTACCGGCGTTGTTGTTCGGTGCGCTGACGGAACCTACCTGCAGCCCCTCGTAATGGTTGGAATTGCGCCTTTCGGAATCAAGGTTGATGCGCAGCTGGTTGTTCATGCCGGCAAGCAGATATCTGTAGGGCATCTTGGCTTCGAAGAGGGGAACCCTCACGCCTGAAACCATCTTGAGTGTGGCGTCCATCTGCACGCTCTTTCCTCCGGAGAAGGGGATGGTGCGGAGAGAATCGACGCAGAAGCCAGGACGGCCGTTGAAGAGGGTGTCGCGCACGGGAATCTTGGTTTCGAGGCTGAACACGAGAGCACGGTCACCTTCGTTGTACTTCTGATAGAGGTATCTTTCGAGGTCTTCGCCCTTGAGCCAGGGAACCTGCTGCTTGACGCTCTGCGTGTGGGCGAAGGCGAGGGAGTCGTCCTTGGAGCCTACCTGGAGGTTGATGATGATTTCGCCTTCGTTGTAGAACTTGATGAGGGTGTCGGTGCTCCAGGTGTATTTGCTGTATACCGATTTGTAAGCGTTCTGCAGAGTGCGGATATCCTTGAGGCGCTCGATTCCGACGGCTTCGCGGCGGGCCTTCTCCTTATTGAAGAGCACGGGCTGCATAATGCTGGCGATGAGCAGGGTGGCAACAACCACGATGAGCACAGGCATTGCGATCCACGTTACGATTCTGTTGGTCTTGGGGTTCTGAGTGAAACTCAGGATGTCCTTCTTCTTGTTTTCCATTATATGTTTCGATTTTTATCAACCTATCCTCGCAAAGTTACGCAAATCATTTATGAATTACAATATTCTTGCTAAATTTGCGCGAATGTTCAAAGACTCCGACATATCGCTCCTGCGCGCCTTCATCGAGGCTTCCGACGGTATTCTTATCGTTACGCATACGCATCCTGACGGCGACGCTCTCGGCAGCAGTGCGGCCCTGTGCCTGCAACTGCGCAAGGCGGGCCTCCGCGCGTCGGTCGTTTATCCCGATGCCGTGCCCTCAACCATCTCCTTCATCAGCGAAGGAATCGGCTTCGCCCAGGGCGGGGACGGGTTCGCTGCCGTGGCGGACTCGTGCGATACGCTCATCTGCACCGATATCAGCGGTTTCGATCGCACCGGCTGTCTCGAAGACGGCCTCCGTGCGTTCAATGGGCGCAAGGTGCTCATCGACCATCATCTGAACCCGCATACGGAGGAGTTCGACCTGGTGTTCAGTACGCCTGAGGTGTCGTCTGCCTGCGAACTCGAATACTGGATTCTCAAAGCCCTGTACGGCGACGCTCTCGATGCGCGTGCGCTTTACTGCCTTATGGCCGGTATGACGACCGACACCAACAACTTCGCCAATTCGGTATTCCCGTCCACCTTGAAGATGGCCGGCGAGATGCTTGCCTGCGGGGTGGACAGGGACGATATCATAGAGCGTATCTTCCACTCCTACCGCTCAACCCGCGTCTATTCGATGAGCGACATACTCTCCCGTATGAAAATCCTTCCCGGAGGTGTTGCATATATGATTGTAAGCGCTGAAGACTGGGCCCGTTACGGCCTTGCGGAAGGCGAACTCGAGGGCCTCGTGAACATCCCGCTCAGCATCGCGGAAGTGCGTTTGAGCATCTACCTGAGGCAGGAGGGAGACGTGCTGCGTGCCAGCCTGCGCTCAAAAAAGGGCGTTTCGGCGCGCGACGTCGCCGCAAGCCTCTTCCATGGCGGCGGGCACGAAAACGCTTCGGGCGGCAAGCTGTACATAGGTGAAGACATAGCGCGCGCAGAGGATGCCGCCCGTTACATCGAAGAAAAAGTTAAGATATGAATATAGCAGTTAGAAGAACGGCCATTCTCGCCGCGGCCCTTGCACTCCTTTGCTCGTGTGCACAGGATTCGGGCACCGATACCTCGGCCATAGCCATATCGGCGTTCAACGCCTGGGTTTCGGTCAACAACGACGGCACCTGGCAGAAGACCCCTCTCGGCTCGTGGATAATCTCGTACAAGCCCGGAGAGAAGGCTGAAGCTCTCGGTTCGCGTACCGATACCCCCTACGTCCTTGCCGACTACACCATTTCCGACAAGGCCGGCACCATTTCGTCCTATACCGACGCGCAGATCGCCCGACAGCTCGGTGAATACAAACCCTATTACTACTACGGTCCTGTTCCCGTCACGAGGGTGGAAGGCTATCAGTTCGCGGGGCTTGAGGAGATTTTCTCGATGCTCTATGTGGGCGACACTGTCAAGGTCGTCATCCCCGAATGGCTTCTCAACGAGAAGATATACGACAGCGCGGCCGAATACGAGAAGAATGCTACCAGTTCTTCGGCAACAATCTACGAATTCCGTGTGGTGGAGGCCATAAAGAGCCTTGCCGAGTATCAGGAGGCGCAGATACGCGCGGTGTTGACCGAGCCTTGCGACACGCTTGCCGAGGGCCTGTACTACTGCCGCGAAGTGGAAGGCGATCCGGAATCGACCTTCTCCAGCGGGTCGTACGTCAATGTCAATTATACCTGCCGCCGCATTGACGGGCAGGTTGTCGATACCAGCATAGACTCGCTCGCCCGCGCCACCTTCGGCGCGGAGAAGAAGGGCGTTACCTTCGCTCCGATGAAAATCACCTGGGCGGATGAATTCAGCAAACTGACCACCAGCTCGGGCGGTTCGCTCATCACGGGCTTCAAGCAGGCTCTCTTCAATATGAAGGAAGGGGAGAAAGGTACTGTCTATATGTATTCCGACTACGCATACGGAAGCAACGGTTCGGGCAAGGCCATCCCTGCCTACCAGCCGCTGGTCTTCGAACTTGAAATGGTGGGGACGGTGAAATGACGGGACAGACAGCGGCGGCGCCTACCGAACTCGGCACACTCAAAGTAAGCACACTTCTTCGCAAATTCGCCGTTCCGGGCATTATCGCCCAGACGGCGGCTTCGCTGTACAATATGGTGGACAGCATCTACATCGGTCATATCCCCGGTGTGGGCTCTTATGCCATTTCGGGCCTTGCCGTCACCTTCCCTCTGATGAACATCTCCATTGCGCTCGGCACGCTGGTTGGCGTGGGCGCGATGACGATGATATCCATCCTGCTGGGGCAGAAGAATTATGACGCGGCGAATAAGGTCCTCTCGAATGTCCTTTCGCTCAACGTGATAATCGGCGTGGTCTTCACGGTCCTGGCAATAGCTTTCCTCGACCCTGTGCTCCGCTTCTTCGGAGCTACCGACAACACGCTTCCCTTCGCCCGGGACTATATGATCATTATTCTTCTGGGTAACACGTTCACACATCTGTTGCACGGGTTCAACGGGATAATACGCTCGTCGGGGCACCCGAAAACCGCGATGGGGCTGACCCTTTTCACGGTCATCTCCAACGCTATTCTTGACCCGATATTCATCTTTGCGCTGAATCTCGGCATCAAGGGCGCCGCTCTCGCGACTGTTCTCTGCCAGATGCTCGCGCTGGTCTACACATTCCGTTTCCTTGCCGACAAGAGGCGCCTGCTGCATTTCCCCCGACCCATTTTCCAGCTCAAGTGGCGTATCGCCAAGCAGAGCATGGCCATCGGCCTCGGGCCGTTCCTTATGAACTGTGCAGCATGCCTCGTTGCGCTTTTCATCAACCAGCAGCTGCTGCGCTACGGAGGCGATCTGGCAATAGGCTCGTACGGAATCGTCAACCGCTTCACGATGCTCTTCGTGATGATATGTATGGGCTTCAATCAGGGCCTGCAGCCTATCGCGGGCTACAACTATGGGGCCCGGCAGTACAAGAGGGTAAAGGAGATTTTCGTCCTTACCGTCAAGTGGGAACTTCTCGTCACGGTGCTTTGCTTCCTGTTCTCGGAGCTGTTCCCCGAAGTGGCCGTCCGGCTCTTCACGAATGACGAGACCCTCATCCGGATGGCGTCCAAAGGCCTGCGGATTATGAACGCCGGCTTTGCTATCGTCGGCGTGGGAATAGTCACTTCGAACTTCTTCCAATGCCTCGGCATGGTCAAGACTTCCATCTTCCTTTCACTCTCGAGGCAGCTTATCTTCCTTCTTCCGCTGGTCTATACGCTTCCTCTCCTGTGGCAGGAGACCGGAGTCTGGCTGAGTTTCCCCATTTCGGACGTGATTTCGGCCGTGGTTTCGATTGTGCTGGTCGTGCGGCTCTTCAAAAAATTCGACAAACTCTCCGACGGTGACGACCCGGCCCTGCTGGGAAGCGCCGTGAAATAATGTTCACTTATGGAAAAGCACATCATCTTCAACATCGGACGCCAGTTCGGCAGCGGCGGAAAGTCCATCGCGCTGCGCATCGGCGAAGTGCTCGGCATCCCCGTCTACGACGGCGAAATCCTTACCGAGGCCGCAAGGCAGAGCGGCATCAGCCCCGAACTTTTCGTGCAGCAGGACGAGAAGAGGCGCAGCTGGGGCATCGGTTCCATCTTCGGTGCCAACCGATATGCGTCAGGCTATTCGACCGGGTCAGGCATCAACGATGCCGAACTGTTCCGCCTCCAGAGCGACGCGATAAGGGATATTGCCTCGCGCGGAAGCGCTGTTTTTGTCGGCCGGGCTTCGGATTACGTGCTTCGCGAACTCGACTGCTGTGTCGATGTGTTCGTGTGCGCCCCTCTCGCAGTGCGTGTAGGGCGTATTCGCGAGCGTCTGGGCATAGATGATGACGAAAAGGCGGCAGCCCTCATCGAAAAGAAGGACAAGGGCCGCGCCGAGTATTATAATTTCTTCACGCAGGGACATTGGGGCAAGTCTTCGGGCTACGACCTGTGCATCGATTCGTCGGTTCTCGGGATAGAAGGCACTGCCGACCTTGTCATCGATTTTGCAAAAAGGGCCGGAAAACTGTAAATTCGCGGCCGGAAATAAAGACAGATACAAAATATGAAAGTTCTGGTTATCAATTGCGGCAGCTCCTCTATCAAGTACCAGCTGCTCGATATGCACGGTGACGACGATTTCGCACTGATGGCGAAAGGCCTCGTCGAAAAGATAGGCCTCCCCGAAGGTGTGCTCACGCACAAGCCCAGCGGCAGGACTCCTGTTGTCAAAACCCTCGGCATCCCCGACCACAAGGTGGGAATGAAACTCGTCCTCGACGCACTTGTCGATCCCGACCACGGCGTGATTGCATCTTTCGATGAGATTGAGGCCGTCGGCCACCGCATCGTGCAGGGCGCCGATTTCTTCAACGGTTCGGTTCTCGTCGATGATGACGTCATGGCCAAGATCGAGCTCTGCTGCGACTTCGCCCCTCTCCACAATCCCGCCCATATCCTCGGAATCAGGGCTATGCAGGCCGTTCTCCCTGCCGTCCCCCAGGTTGTCACCTTCGATACCGCATTCCATCAGACGATGGCTCCCGAGGCCTATATGTACGCGCTTCCCTACGAATATTACGAAAAGTACCGCGTCCGCCGCTACGGTGCCCACGGCACGTCGCACCAGTATGTGTCGCGCCGCGGTGCACTTCTCGCCGGGCTCGACCTCGGCAATTCCCGCATCATTACATGCCACATAGGCAACGGTTCGTCAATCACTGCAATCCGCAACGGCAAGTGCATGGACACTTCGATGGGCTTCACCCCTCTCGAAGGAATGATAATGGGCACGCGCTGCGGCTGCATCGACGCCAATATCCTGCCCTACCTGATGAAAAAGGAAAACCTGACCCCCGACCAGATGACCGACATCATGAACAAGAAGTCCGGCTTCATCGGCCTCGGAGGCAAGACTTCCGATATGCGTGACACCGTTGCCCTCGCCGCCGCCGGCGATGATCGTGCACAGCTTGTCATAAACAAGCTTAAGCACGATATCGTCAAACTTGTGGGAGGCTATATCGCCGAAATGGGCGGAGTTGACCTTATCGTCTTCACTGCCGGTATCGCCGAGAACAACGCATGGCTGCGCCGCGATGTGTCAAAGGCTTTCGAATTCCTTGGCGTTAAGATAGACGATGCCGCCAACGATGCCGCACGCAGCGACGAGGCCATCATCTCGGCTCCTGACAGCAGCGTCAAGGTGGCGATGATTCCCACCAACGAGGAACTCGTCATCGCACGCGATACGATGCATATCGCGCAGAGCCTGTAATTCGGATTTCTGAAAATAAAGCCAGAGGGGCCGGTGAATGATTATTCTCCGGCCTCTTTCAGTCTTTCGGCGTTCTCGGCTATCTGAAGCTGGTCGATGCATTCCTGGATGTCTCCGTCCATGAAGACGGGCAGGTTGTACATGCTCCAGCCTATGCGGTGGTCGGTGACGCGGCCCTGAGGGTAGTTGTAGGTGCGTATCTTCGCGCTGCGGTCGCCCGTACTTACCATAGTCTTGCGCTTGGTGGCGATTTCGTCGAGGTACTTCTGGTGCTCGAGGTTGTAGAGACGTGTGCGCAGTTCCTCGAATGCGCGGTCCTTGTTCTTGAGCTGCGAACGCTCCTCCTGGCACTGGACGACGAGACCGGTCGGGATATGGGTGAGACGCACGGCACTGTAGGTGGTGTTCACGCCCTGGCCTCCCGGGCCCGAAGAGCAGAAGAGGTCAAGCCTGATGTCGTCCCACTTGAGGTCGACGTCGAATTCGCCCGCTTCGGGGAATACTGCCACCGATGCGGCGGATGTCTGGATGCGGCCCTGGGTTTCGGTCTGGGGTACACGCTGGACGCGGTGCACGCCCGACTCGTATTTCATGACTCCGTAAACGCCTTCGGTGCTCGAGCTGAGCTTGAAGACTATCATCTTGAAGCCGCCGGACGTGCCGGGAGCCTGCTCGGAAATCTCGAGTTTCCAGCCGCGCGACTCGGCGAAATGCTGGTACATACGGAAGAGGTCTCCCGCAAAGATGGCAGCTTCGTCTCCTCCGGTTCCGCCGCGTATTTCGACCATGGCGTTCTTGCCGTCGTCGGGGTCGCTGGGCAGCAGCAGGAGTTTGAGATTCTCTTCGATTCCGGGAATCTGCGGCTCCAGTTCGGATATTTCGTCGCGTGCCATGGCGCGAAGGTCTTCGTCCTTCTCGTTCATGAGGATGTCCTTTGCCGAAGCTATGTTGTCGAGCAGTTTCTTGTAGTCAAGACCTGCCTTGATGATGGGTTCGAGCTGTTTGTAGTCCTTGTTGAGCTGGACGAACTTCTTCATGTCCGCCATCGCCTCGGGGCTTGAAAGCTGCTCCTGAAGCGACTGGAACTTGTCCTGGAGCGACAGGACCTTTTCGAGTAGTGTTGATGCTGCCATAAGTGGCGCAAAGATAATAAAAAATCAGATAAGCCCTTCGGTCAGCGAGCAAATGGCAACCTGGGCGCAGGCGCATCCGAATGCGGTAGGCAGATACGAGATGGTGCCCACCTGCGACTTCTTGTTGCGTGACTCCTCGATGACCGTGCCTTCGCGGTGCGGCTCCTCGATCGAATACACGGCCCTGAACCCTTCCGTGATGCCCAGCTTATGGAGGCGTTTGCGCAGCATATGGGCGAGCGGGCACATACGCGTTCCGGAAATGTCGTCTATGCGTATGGCACTCACGTCGAACTTGGCTCCGCTTCCCATCGAACTGACCATCGGTATGCCGCTTTTCAGACAGTGCTGTATGAGGGCTATCTTGGGGCTGAGCGTATCGATGGCATCAACCAGGAAATCGGGTTTGAGGCCATCGAGTATGCCTCCGATGCAGGCCTCGTCGAGATATTGTGCGAGGGTGCCGAGCTCCAGAGCGGGGTTTATGTCTTTCAGCCGTGCTCCCAGGACTTCGACCTTCGGCCGGGCGATGGTGGAATGCAGAGCTATGAGCTGACGGTTGATATTGCTCTCCGATACGGCGTCGGCATCGATGAGGGTGATTCGGCCGACTCCGGCCCTGGCAAGGATCTCCGCTGCTGCCGCTCCCACTCCGCCCGCGCCTGCGACGGCCACGTGTGATGAGGCCAGCTTTTCGAGAGCGGCCGGCCCGACGAGCATCGCGGTTCTTTCCTGCCAGGCGGGGTTCACGCTATTGTATCTTACGGAATGCTATGCAGCCGTTGTGTCCGCCGAATCCGAAGGAATCGGATATCGCCAGGGTGACGTCGGCCTTCACCGCCTTGTTGGGCGTGTAGTCGAGGTCGCACTCCGGGTCGGGGGTGTCGAGGTTGATGGTGGGCGGGATGATGCCGTCGCGCAGTGCGATGACCGAGGCGATGGCTTCGGCCGCGCCTGTGGCTCCCAGCATATGTCCGTGCATCGACTTGGTGGAGCTGATGTGCGCCTTGTAAGCATCCTCGCCGAGGACTTTCTTGTATGCGGCTGTCTCGGCAGAGTCGTTCAGATGCGTGCCCGTACCGTGCGCGTTGATGTAGAGAATGTCTGACGCGGGGTCGAAAGCAGCCTGCTCGAGTGCCTGGCGTATGCATTCGGCCTGGGTAGAACCGTCGGGCCGTGGCGCCGTAGCGTGGTGAGCGTCGCAGGTGCTGCCGTAACCCACCATTTCGGCATAGATGGTTGCTCCCCGTTTGAGGGCGTGCTTGTATTCTTCGAGTATGAGCACCGCCGCTCCGTCGGCCATCACGAAACCGCCGCGGTTGGCGTTGAACGGCAGGGATGCATGCTTGGGGTCGGTTTCCTTTGTGAGGGCGTGGGCGTTGGCGAAGCCGGCGATTCCGAGCGGGACGCAGGCGTGCTCGCTTCCGCCGGCGATTATGGCGTCGGCATAGCCGTGGCGTATGGCTCTGTAGGCCTCTCCCAGGGAGTGGGTTGATGTGGCGCAGGCGGTCACGATGTCAAGGCACGAGCCCTGTGCTCCGAAGCGGATGGCGACCTGACCTGCCGCCATGTCGCCGATTGTGGCGGGTATGAAGTTGGGGCTGATCCACTGCCCCGAAGGGTCTTCCATTATCTTGGCATCTTCCCTCTGGAGGGTGTCGATGCCGCCGATTCCGGAACTGATGTAGGTGCCGAGCCTGAACGGGTCGATGTTGACTCCGCTCTCAAGGCCGGAGTCCTCCATCGCCTGTGCGGCGGCGGCCATTGCGTAAACGCTGAAAAGGTCCTGCTTGCGCAGGAACGGTTTCTCTATGCCATATTGTTCGGGATTGAAATCCTTGATTGTGCCGGCGATATGGACGGCCGCGCCAAGTTGCTCGAGTTCGGGCACGGTCTCGATTCCGCATACTCCGGCGAGGAGGTTGCTGCGGAAGGTCCGCACGTCGTTTCCTATGGGGGAGACTATCCCCAGGCCTGTAATTACGACTCTTTTTTCCATGTGTCCCCAAGTAAGGTTTTAGGGTCGCAAATATACTATAAAATTTCGTATCTTTGCCATTGCTATGTGGCAGAGGATACAGACTCTATACTTCGCAATCATCATCGCAGCGCTTTCTGTGATGGTTTTCGGCGATGTCTTTGACGGTGTGCGCTATGTCGAGAAACTGCCTTACGCGGTGCTTCTGATTATTTCGTACGCCTGCAATATCGCCGCCCTTGTGACTTTCCGCCATCGCGGCTTCCAACTTCGGGCGGCGGGCGTTGCCGCAGTGCTTCTCTCTGCGCTGCAGATATGGCTCGTCGTGGATTATTTCACTTTCCGCGAGGCTGTTTTCAAATGGTCGGCCCTGCTGCCAATGGTATGCGTTTATCTTGAAATTCTGGCCATCAAGGGAATCTATGCCGACGAACTCATGGTCAGGAGCGCTTCGCGCCTGCGCTCTCCCCGTAACAAGAGGCGCACAACCAAATGACACCTGTTATGAGAATAGCCGAATCAGAACTCATCATCAATTCCGACGGATCGATTTTCCATCTGCATATCCGTCCCGAGCAGCTTGCCGACAATGTTATCCTGGTGGGAGACCCCGGGAGGGTTGAAATGTTCCGCCCGTTCTTCGACGAAGTCGTGTGCGAGGGTACTTCCCGCGAGTTCGTCTGGATGACGGCCAAACGCCACGGCGCCCTCATCACGGTGCTTTCGACCGGTATCGGCACCGACAACATCGATATTGTCATGACCGAGCTCGATGCCCTTGCGAACATCGATTTCGCGACAAGGGAGGTCAAGCCCGTTCACAGGACTCTCAATATCGTGCGTCTGGGCACTTGCGGAGCCATCCAGCCCGACATCCCGCTAGGCTCGTTCATCCTCAGCCATTATTCGGTCGGTTTCGACGGCCTGCTCAACTGGTATGCCGGCCGCGAAAGAATCGCCGATGCCGAAATGGAGGCCTCTTTCAAGAAACATATGAATTGGGCTCCCGCCCTGCCTGCACCCTATTTCGTGAAGGCTTCGCAGAAACTCATCGACCTGCTTTCCGACTCGACTGTGCGCGGAATGACCATCTCCGCCCCGGGCTTCTACGGCCCGCAGGGAAGGGTGGTGCGCAACGCTCTCGCAATGCCTACCATGCTTGAAGACGTAGAGTCGTGGCGCTATGGCGACTGGAAGATCACCAATTTCGAGATGGAGGGCTCGGCCATAGCCGGCCTTGCGAAACATCTCGGCCACGAGGCCGTAACCGTATGCTGCGCCATCGCCCACCGCTATCTCAAGGATGCCAATACCGACTACCACGCCCGCGTGAGAGTGCTGGTCGAACTGGTTCTTGACAAGATGGCTTCGCTGGTGGCTTAGCTTACAATTTTTCCGTCCGAATAAAGGGGAATCTCGAACACGCTGCTTATCTGTTCGGGGGCGTCGTCGACAGCCCCCGGGCTGAGCATGCTGTGCCCCTTCATATAGGATGCGGCGGCCTTGTGCCCCATGCCGGGGGGGCGCGAATA
>JAZLKT010000049.1:0-3258 GCA_045597785.1 Candidatus Cryptobacteroides sp. | reverse complement strand
CAATGCCGTTGCTTACGGGCTGGACCCCGCCACCGGCCGTGTCGATTACGACGCTATGGCGCAGAAAGCGCGTGCCTGCCGCCCCAAACTCATAATCGGTGGCGCTTCGGCCTATTCGCGCGAATGGGACTACGAGCGTATGCGCGCAATCGCCGACGAGGTAGGCGCAATCCTCTGGATAGATATGGCCCACACTGCCGGCCCCATCGCCGCCGGTCTTCTGAAAAACCCGGTCCAGTACGCGCATATCGTCACTTCCACCACGCACAAGACGCTTCGCGGCCCGCGCGGAGGCATCATCCTCATTGGTAAGGATTTCCCCGATCCGCAGGGGCGCCGCACGGTCAAAGGCGAAGTCAAGATGATGAGCCAGGTGCTCGATTCGACCGTGTTCCCCGGAGTGCAGGGCGGCCCGCTCGAGCACATAATCGCCGCCAAGGCCGTGGCTTTCCACGAAGCCTTGCAGCCCGAGTTCGCTGAATATCAGATGCAGGTGCTCGCCAACGCGAAGGTGATGGCCGAAGAATTCGTGCGCCTCGGCTACAAGGTGGTGAGCGGTGGCACCGACAACCATCTGTGCCTTATCGACCTGCGCGGCAAGTTCCCCAATCTGACCGGAAAAACCGCCGAGCGCGAACTGGTGAGGGCCGACATCACCCTGAACAAGAATATGGTGCCGTTCGACTCGCGTTCGCCTTTCCTGACCTCGGGCCTTCGTGTCGGCACGCCCGCTGTCACGACGCGAGGCTTCAAGGAAGACGATATGAAGACCATCGTCGCCCTCATAGACGAAGTGCTGTGCTCGTGTGCGAAGTGGCTTGACCCTCAGGCTCCGGCATCGGCCGACATCAACGCCCCCGAACACCTCAGGGCGCTCGAACGTGTGCGCATCGGCGTACACCGTATGACAGAGGGCAGGCCTCTGAATGCCTACCAGAATTGACAATATGTCAGTGGCACAGGCCTTGATTTGAAACCATCCGGGTCCGGAACTGTCCGGCCCACGACAAATAATATACTTTAAGTTATGATAAAACCACTTGCAGACAGAGTAGTCATCGAGCCCAGAGAGGCTGAAGTAAAAACGGCATCGGGTCTTTACATCCCCGATTCGGCACAGGAGAAACCCCAGCAGGGAAGCGTCGTTGCGGCAGGTCCCGGCAAAAAGGACGAGCCTATGGAGGTGAAGCCCGGCGACGATGTGCTTTACGGCAAATATTCGGGAACCGAGGTTACTGTTGACGGAAAGAAATATCTGATTGTCCGCCAGTCGGACATTCTGGCTATACTATAATATATAAGGAGACAAAATTATGGCAAAAGAGATACTTTTCACTTCGGACGTCCGTTCCAAAATGAAGGAAGGTGCCGACGCTCTCGCCGGTGCCGTGAAGGTGACACTCGGGCCTAAGGGCCGCAACGTTGTCATCGACAAGAGCTATGGTGCTCCGCAGGTTACCAAGGACGGCGTTACCGTAGCCAAAGCCGTCGAACTCAAGGACAAGTTCGCGAATATGGGCGCTCAGATGGTCAAGGAAGTGGCCGCAAAGACCAACGACCAGGCCGGTGACGGCACCACTACGGCAACTGTGCTCGCCCAGGCAATCATCAACGTAGGAATAAAGAACGTCACCGCCGGAGCGAATCCTATGGACCTCAAGCGCGGGATCGACAAGGCGGTCGAGGCCGTGGTTGCGGAACTCCGCAAGAACAGCCGCGAGGTGGGCGACGACTACTCCAAGATAGAGCAGGTCGGTGCCATCAGCGCCAACAACGACCCTTACATCGGCGGCATCATCGCCGACGCGATGGCCAAGGTGGGCAAGGACGGCGTCATCACAGTCGAAGAGGCCAAGGGTATCGAGACCGAAGTGAAGGTCGTTGACGGTATGCAGTTCGACCGCGGCTACATCAGCCCTTATTTCATGACCAATACAGATAAGATGGAGGCGGAACTTTCCGACGTGAACATTCTTGTCACCGACAAGAAGGTCAGCGCGATGAAAGACCTTTTACCTATTCTCGAACCTATAGCCCGCGATGGTAGGGAACTTCTTGTCATCGCCGAGGATGTGGATGGAGATGCATTAAGCGCTCTCATTATGAACAAACTGCGCGGCGCGCTCAAGGTTGCGGCCGTCAAGGCTCCGGGCTTCGGCGACCGCCGTAAGGAAATGCTTCAGGACATAGCCGTGCTTACCGGTGCCACCGTGGTTTCGGAGGAGAGGGGATACGTGCTCGAAAAGGCCGGTCTCGAGATGCTCGGCCATGCCGAGAAGGTCACCATCACCAAAGAGAATACAACCATCGTCGGCGGAGCGGGCGACAAGCAGGAAATAGCCGACCGAGCTGCTTCCATCCGCCGTCAGATCGAGGCCAGCACCTCCGATTACGACAAGGAGAAGCTCAAGGAGCGTCTCGGCAAACTCGCCGGCGGTGTTGCCGTGCTTTATGTCGGCGCTACTACCGAGGTGGAGATGAAGGAGAAGAAGGACCGCGTGGAGGATGCGCTCAATGCGACCCGCGCCGCTGTCGAGGAGGGCTATCTGCCCGGAGGCGGTGTGGCATACATCCGTGCCGCTGCGGCTTTGAAAGACCTCAAGGGCGAGAATGAGGACGAGACAACCGGTATCCGCATAGTTGAGCGTGCAATTGAGGAACCTCTCCGCCAGATTGCCCTCAATGCCGGTGTGGACGGTAGCGTCATTATCCAGAAAATCCGCGAGGCGAGCGGCGATTTCGGCTACAACGCCCGTACGGGCGAGTACGTCAATATGTTCGAGGCCGGCATTATCGATCCGACGAAGGTGAGCCGTGTGGCTCTCGAGAATGCCGCTTCCGTGGCCGGGATGTTCCTCACTACCGAGTGCGGCATCGTGGATATTCCCGAGCCGGTTCAGGCCGCTCCTGCCGGAATGCCCGGTGGCGGGATGATGTAACTTTTCGCTTGGCGGGCGGGGCGAATGCATCCCGGATGCCTTCCGCTTCGCTACATCCTTCCCACTTCGCTTCGCTCGCGGGCCCCTTCCGCTCACGTGCCGCGGACGGCTACGGGCACCGGGATGCATCCGCCCCTCCCACCAATAAGAAGCAAGGTGAGGAGGGCGACCATGGGCCCTGACTCGTCCTGATTTTTGTTTACAGATTTTTTAGACTTTTGACATCAAAGTCCTGATGTTTGAAGATTTGTCCTAACATCTGTTGTCAAAGATAAGATTATTTCTTCATCTTTTTCAGGACTTTTGCTTGTTTTGTAGT
>JAZLKT010000048.1:0-10636 GCA_045597785.1 Candidatus Cryptobacteroides sp. | reverse complement strand
AAATCCTGTGCGAACACATATACGAGACGGCCCGCTACGGTTCCGTAACCTGTAACCACGCCGTCACCCAGATAGGTCTTCTTCTCCATTCCGAAGTTGGTGCAGCGGTGCTGGACGAACATGTCGAATTCTTCGAAACTGCCCTCGTCGAGCAGCAGGGCGAGCCTTTCACGTGCCGTGAGCTTGCCTTTGGCGTGCTGGTCGTCGATGCGCTTGAGGCCGCCGCCGAGCTTCGCTTCCTCGCGTCGCTCAACTAATGCGGCAATGTTTTCGGTTTGAATACTCATATTCTGAATCTTTTCAGGAAAGGGGTCGCAAAAATACAAAAAAGTATGCTCTTGCCCAAATCGGTTTTACTGGTGGGCCGGTTTGAGGAGGTCGAGCACCATCTTGACCGGATTGAAGGTCTCGAGAGGCACCTCGACGAACGAGGTCAGCCAGTCGGACATTGCTCCGTTCCAGAGGCCCGGCAGTTCGAGGGCCTTGAGTTCGCGGCCCTGCCAGCTCTTTGCGCTGATGAAGCCCGTTTCGGGATCGACATAGGCGGGCAGGTCGAATTTGCGGCCGTTATGGTCGAGCGTGCAGCAGACTATGTCCACGGGGTTGAAATGAGTTGCCTGGGACATCATCGCGGCATCGGAGATCTGCACGCTTTCGAGAATCTGCAGCGAAGTGCTGCCGTCCTTTCCGCGGATGATGAACGGACCTCCGCCGGCTTCGCCCTGGTTGCGTACCATCCCGCAGACGCGAAGGGGCCTGTCAAGCTTGCGTCTCAGTTCCGCAGCCCGCTGGGCGCAGTCGCGGAAGAGCGGCATTTCGATGCTGAACTCTTCGCGGAGGAAATTTTCTATCTCCAGGCAGAGCGCCTGCCCTTCATCGCTTGCGTAGGGGTCGTATTTGAGCGGGCCGTATCCTCCCGGGAGCTCGGGATAGACGGTGTAAGGCTTCGTGGACTCCAATATGTCCATCTGTGCGAGATAGGCGCGCACACGGTCGCGCAGCATCAGGGCTCTGCCCATGAGGGCCGATTTCCAAAGTGCCGTTGTGCCGAGCAGGCGCTCGTGTGCGACATTGTCTATGTTCTTTATTACAATCAGTTCCTGTGGCAGGCTGTTGAGATTGTAGATGAGCGCGCCGTGTCCTGCGGGACGGGTGAGGATGGTGCCGTCATCCTTGAGGAAAGGCTTGTTGTCGGGTGTCACGGCAATGGTGTCGGTGGCCTTGTCCTGGCACGAGAAAGTGATGTCGTAGTGCACTCCGTAACGCTTTTCGTAGGTTTCGCGGACTTCTTCAACCGCTTTTTCGAAGAGTTCGCGGTGCTCGGGCGAGATGGTGAAGTGCACGCAGGCGGTGCCGTGAGCGTCCTTCATATAGCGTGCGGCTTCGACCAGATGCTCTGCCACCGGGGAGCGGACTTCGCCGCCGTAGCGGTGGAAGCGGAGCACTCCCTTCGGCTTGTCGCCATAGCCAAGTCCTTCGGGCCCGAGCAGCAGGGCGGCCGTCTTTTCCGGATCAAAGGGAGGATTCCCGAATACATCAGCGCTGTAGAACGCGAAATGTTCCAGGCCTCCGGCAAGTTTTGCCGTAGCCTCAGGTTTCGCGGCGAAGATGTCCTTGAACATACGTGAAGCCGCTCCCGAAGCGGGAACGAACTTGCAACGGCCTTCGGCGGAGGCTGTCTTCGCGTAGGCTGCAGCCTCGTCAAGCCCTTTCCCGTCAAGGATGGTGATTCCATCGCCCGGCGTTGCTGCGCGCACGATGTCCAGCGACGGGAAACCTTTTTTGAAACGTGCAATCTGTTCTTTCTGTGTCATATTGTCAATCTATGAAGAATTCGCGCCGGTAACTGTAATTAAGCCTCAGGCTGGCAAAGTTTTCCGGAGCCATCCGAAGCATGAAGTCGTCTGTGAAGATGGGATAGTTATACTGGAATATCGAAGCTTTCTGCCCCTGGGTCAGTCCGTTGACATCGACGTGCACGGCACTCATCGTCTCGACGTTGCCCGAAGGAACGAATTCGTAGAGTTCGGTGAACCCGAAGAAACGCGATACGGCGCGTACAACCATGATAGCGCTGGCAAGCTTGGCCTGCAGCGAATAGCCGGAAATGTGCGGCGTGGCGATATCGACTCTGTCCATAAGCGCACGGTTTATTTCCGGCTCTCCGTTCCACACGTCCAGAATCACCGGCCCTAGTTTCGGGATGG
This sequence comes from Candidatus Cryptobacteroides sp., assembly GCA_045597785.1. Classification (GTDB taxonomy): domain Bacteria; phylum Bacteroidota; class Bacteroidia; order Bacteroidales; family UBA932; genus Cryptobacteroides. The sequence goes on along the minus strand of JAZLKT010000048.1, from coordinate 8,429 downwards.
CTTCCATCAGTGCCCGGTCATCGACCAGTTCGCCGCGGGCGGTATTGATGAAGAAGGCGCCGTATTTCATCGCGTCGAAAAAGCTTTCGTTGCAGAGGTGCCTGGTAGAGTCGTTGAGCGGGGCGTGCAGGGTGATGATGTCCGATCCCGCAAGGAGTTCCTGCAGGCTGCAGACTTCCTTCCAGCCTTCGGCCGCGGCTCTCGGAGGGTCGTACACCAGTACCTTGAAGCCAAGGAGCCGGGCTGTCGCTTCCACCCTCTGGCCGGTACTGCCGGCGCCGATGATGCCTATCGTCCGCCCTGTCAGCGGGATGCTCTTGCGTGCGGCACAGCCGTACATTGCGGAGAAAACGTAATTTGCCACCGCCCCGGCGTTGCATCCGGCGGCGGAACTCACGTTTATGCCGTTATGCTGGCAGTACGCCAGGTCGATATGGTCTGTGCCTACCGAAGCTGTGGCAATCATCTTGACGGATGTGCCGTCGAGCAGGGCCGCGTTGCATCTGGTGCTGGTTCTGATGATGAGGGCATCGGCATCGAGAATGTCGTTGTGGGCTATCTGCCCGCCGTTTCGGTAAACGACTTGTGCGTAGGGCTCGAAGAGTCCTTCGACAAAGGGGATGCTGTTGTCTATTACCAGTTTCATCGGGCTCTATTTCAGAATCAGGTCCTGGACGAGGGGCGTGAGCGGCTCGTCCCTGATGAACAGGGAATCCTGCAGCAGGTGAGCGTTCAGGCGTTCCATAAGGGATGCTTTCTGCATCGAAAGGTGAGTGCGGAGCACACTTGAACTGAGCGAGATATAGAGTTTTCCGTCGCGGTAGAATCTTTTGAGGGTGTAGCTGCCTGCTCCGGACACTTCGTCCCAGGCGAGGAATATCCTTCGCGTATTGTGCTGTGCCCCGAGCCTCATCGCCTTTATGTACCGCAGCATCAGTGTATCCATCCCCTCAGCGTTCTTGCGTTCCATTCTCATAAGCACAGGTCCGGTTACAGTTTTTTAAATTCGCCGCTGCACGCTTCCCAGTAGGTGCTTTGAGCGCTTATGCTTTCGAGTATGCGCCGGCAGCGCGAAGGGTCGGTGTCGGTGAGGAATATCTGGCCGAAGCCAGCGCCGCTCACCATCTTGAGCAATTCGCCGGTACGCGATATGTCGAGTTTGTCGAATAGGTCGTCGAGAAGCAGAATGGGAGCCGAGCCGCTTTTCTGCCTCATCAGTTCGAACTGGGCGAACTTCAGGGCCACGAGAAAACTTTTCTGCTGCCCCTGCGAGCCTGTGCGGCGTATGGGGTTGCCTTTCATCGTGAATATAAAGTCGTCGCGCTGGATGCCGGCTGTGGTGTATCCGAGTATGCGGTCGCGTGCGGCGTGACGCTCGAAAGCCTCGCGCAGGGTGCCACGGCACAGGTCGGACTGATATTCGATGCCAACCTCTTCGGCCCCGCCGCTGATGGCCTCGTATATGGCCTCTATGCGCGGGCGCAGCTCGTCGGCAAGTACGCGCCGGCTTTGCCAGATGGTTTGAGCGAGGGGCTCCATACGTGTGTCGATGGCTTCAAGCAGAGCGGTGCCGCCTTCAGTTGCGTCAGGGGAGGATGACTGGAAGCCTTTCAGAACAGCGTTCCTCTGGCTCAGCAGTTTTGTATAGCGCTGGACGGCGTCCAGATAGGCGCTGTCCATCTGCGATATGACAAGGTTGGCGAAACGGCGCCGCTCGTCGGCGCTGTCACTCACCAGGGCGCTGTCGGCGGGGGAGACCATAACCACCGGAATGAGACCGATGTGCTCGCTGATACGTTTGTATGCCTTGCCGTCACGGGAAACCTGCTTGTCGGCTCCGTCCTTGACTTTGATACTGATATGCGTGGAGGGCGCCCCGTCTCCGGGAAGATATGTTCCACCGAGTGCGAATGAATTGCAGCCCTGCCTGAAATTGTATTTGTCGTTGGGCGAGAACGCGCTCTTGACTGTCGAGAGATAGTAAATGGCGTCTGCCAGATTGGTTTTTCCCTGCCCGTTGCCTCCGCTGATGCAATTGACCTCGGGACAGAACTCAAGTTCCTGGAGGCGTATGTTCCTCCAGTCCTGGATGATTATTTTTTCCAGAGTCGGCATCGTCTGATACGGTTGACGCACAAAGTTACAAAATCCATTTCAAAAAAAGACCGGTCGGAACAGAGCCGCCGGTCTTTCAGTATGTATCGCGCGTGGAGGCTTACTCCTCGGGCTTCATCGTGGTGTAGACATTGGTGACGTCCTCGTCGTCTTCGAGCAGGCCGACGAGTTTGTCGAGAGTTGCTCTCTGCTCTGCGTTGACATCCTTGAGCTCTGTTGTGGGGATGCGCTCGAAACCTCCGGAAACGAGTTCGTAACCGTTGTCTTCGATGTACTTCTGAATCTGTCCGTAGGCGGGGTAGTCTCCGTAGATGACAACTACCTTGTACTCGTCGCCGTCCTTGGTGACCTCGATGTCTTCAAACAGTTCCTCGACTCCGCAGTCGATCATCTCGAGTTCGAGCTCTTCGAGGTCCATCCCGTCCTTTTCCTTGATGCGGAACACGCACTTATGGTCGAACATGAATGCTACGGAGCCGCTGGTTCCGAGGGTACCTCCGCATTTGTTGAAGTAGCTGCGAACGTTAGCCACGGTGCGGGTGTTGTTGTCGGTTGCCGCCTCTACGAGGATGGCTATGCCGAAGGGGCCGTAGCCTTCGTAAACGAGTTCCTTGAAGTCGCCCTGCTTGCTCTCGGTGGCCTTCTTGATGGCGCGCTCGATGTTCTCCTTGGGCATCTGCTCGGCACGGGCTTCTGCCATAAGGGCACGCAGACGGGGGTTGCCGGTTACGTCGGCACCGCCGTTCTTGACGGCGATGGTTATTTCCTTTCCGAGTTTGGTGAAGGTGCGGGCCATGTGACCCCAGCGCTTCATCTTCCTTTCCTTGCGGAATTCAAATGCCCTTCCCATTATTTAACCCTCTCTATGTATTTGTCGATGTCGTATGCCTCGATGCTCTGAGGATACTTGTCCTTGATTATCTCGTAGGCCTTGAGTGCCTTGCCGTTCTGGCCGAGAGCCTCGTAGGCTATTCCTGCCTTGAAGAGGTATGCGGCAGCGAATACGTTGTCAGCCTTGGCTGCTGCCTTCTTGAAGTATGCGGCGGCCTTGTCGTTCTGGCCGAGGCTTGCGAGGCAGTCGCCCTCGAAAGCGATGGCGCGTGCGGCGAGAATCTCGTCGCTGCCCTTGTACTTGCGAATGTATGAAAGAGCGTCCTCGAATGCGCCGTTCTCATATGCGCATACGGCGGCATAGAACCAGACAGCCTTTCCGGCCTTGGAACCGTAGGTGTCGCAGATTTCGGCGAAACCGAGTGTACCTCCGTCACCCTCAAGTGCGAGCTGGAACTCCCCGTTCTGGAAAGCCTGCTCGGCGGGGAAGGTGGCTTCCATGGCCTCGTCGCAGGCGGGCTGATAGATGAACTTGATGTAAGCGAGAACGGCGAGAACCACTACGATAACGGCAGCGATGACTGTCCAGATGGTCTTCTTGTTCTCCTGATAGAACTTTTCCGAGGATGAAATGCTCTCGACGAGATTCTCCTGACGGAGTTCCTGCTTTGTTTTTTCGTTAGTTGCCATATTGTGAATGTTTATATATTCGTTTGCAGCCGACAAATGTAGGGAATTATCTGCGAATTTCCAACTTCGCCTGCGGTAACGTTTCGCCCGCCATGCCGCCGCCAGATAGTGCCTGCGGCGTACGTGCCTCTGCTTCCACAGGGCCGGGCTCATGCCTTCGAGCGCGATGAAGTCCCGCCGGAAATTCCCCCGGTCATCTATCCCCACGCTCCTCGCGATGAGGGCCGTGCTCTGGCCGGGGTAGAGTTTCATAAGGCGTTTGGCCTCGCGTATCCGTAGGCGTTTGCGGTATTCTCCGAACGACATTCCCACATACAGTCGGAAAAAGCGCGAAAGCTGCGGCGCCGTGATCCCGAACATGTCGGCCACGTCGTGCATAGGCATGTCCGAGATGAGGAAGTCCTTGCTTTCAATCCAGTGCATGATGGCGATGGTCGTCTGCAGGTCCGTGATGCGGTTCAGGCTCGAAATGCCGAGCGCGCTGATGAATTCGGCATGCCGTCGCAGAAAATTTATTATGCTTTTTTTCATGATATAATAATGTTAATTTTGCGGCGGAAAACAACTGACTATGTTTGAAAATCTATCAGATAAGCTCGAACGCTCATTCAAGATTCTGAAGGGCGAAGGAAAAATAACCGAGATTAACATCGCCGAGACCCTCAAGGAAGTCCGCCGCGCTCTCCTCGATGCTGACGTGTCGTATAAAGTTGCCAAGGAGTTCTGCGATACGGTCAAAACCAAAGCCATAGGCACGGGAGTCCTCACGGCAGTGAAACCCCAGCAGATGCTCGTGAAGATAGTTCACGACGAAATGACCGCCCTGATGGGTTCCGATGCTTCTTTGGTCAATCTCAAGGGTAGCCCGGCCGTGGTTATGGTAGCCGGTCTCAATGGTTCGGGAAAGACCACCTTCTGCGCCAAGTTCGCCCTGTCTCTGAAGAAGAAGGGCACGAAGGTGCTTCTGGCCGCGTGCGACACTTTCCGCCCGGCTGCCGTTGAACAGCTCCGGACGCTCGGTTCCCAGATCGACGTGCCCGTGTTTGCGGTGGACGGAGAGTCCGACCCGCTCAAGGTTGCCGCTGCGGCGATTGCCCGCGGCAAGGCCGAAGGCTTCAGCGTGGTGATTGTCGATACTGCCGGACGTCTCGCCGTAGACGCCGAACTTATGGCCGAGATACGTGCGATGCACGCCCTGTGCAAGCCTTCCGAGACCCTCTTCGTGGTCGATGCCATGACCGGCCAGGACGCTGTTCTTAGCGCCAACGCCTTCAACGAGGCGATTGACTACGATGGCGTCGTCCTCTCGAAGATGGATGGAGACACGCGCGGAGGTGCTGCCCTCACAATCAGATATGTAACCGGGAAACCGGTCAAATTCGTCGGAACCGGTGAGAAGATGGAGGCCCTCGATGTCTTTCATCCGAGCCGTGTCGCCGACAGAATCCTCGGCATGGGTGATGTCGTGTCACTCGTCGAAAAGGCCCAGGAGCAGTATGACGAGAAGGCCTCACGCGAGCTCAAGAAGAAGATTGCCAAGGGCAAGTTCACGTTCAACGACTATTACGATCAGATTCAGCAGGTGCGCAAGATGGGCGACATCAAAGACCTCGCCGGAATGATTCCGGGCATGGACAAAGCCGTTCGCGACGTGGATATTGACAACGACAAGGCTTTCAAGAGCACCGAGGCGATAATCCATCCCATCACCCCGTATGAGCGCGAGCATCCCGAGTGCCTGAACGGTTCGCGCCGCAACCGTATTGCCAGAGGCTCCGGCACTTCCCTGGCCGATGTGAACAGACTGATCAAACAGTTCGAAGGCTCACAGAAGATGATGAAGATGGCGATGGACGGCTCTCTTGCAGCCAAGCTCAAGAACTTCCGCCCGTAGCCGTCGGCTTATCAGTGTATAGGGCGGTGCGCCAGACGGCGCGCCGCTTTTTTTTGGTCAGAATTATCATATCGGCTTGACGATTACCCCTAGCAAAAATACTGAATTTCCATATTGTAGTCAAGTGCAGTGGTTTTGCACAATAGGCTACTTTCGCAAAATGTAATAAAATGTGCGTTTTCTGTCGTGGATTGATAGGAATAACTGTCATAATTTTGCGGTTGTTGCTATTATTAAAGTATTTAAATGAAAAGCAGTTTAAGTTTGTTAGTCGGAATTTGTGTTGCCTGTTCATGCCCGTTGCAGGCTTCAGCGCAGAAAATCAATATAGCTGATGAGCCAAAAGCGGTTGTCGAACATTACAAATTTGTCGGTAATCATCGCGAGGAAAGTATGTGGAGTGCTCTGTATGGAGCAAAGAGCGGAAAAATATACATCGGCTTGTGCACGCATGCCGAATCGGCGCATTTTTATGAGTTCGATCCTGACTCCGGGACAATGCGCCATATCGTGGATTTGACCGAATTGCACGGAGAGAGGGGAGAGGGCATCAATACAAATGGAAAGATTCACGTGAGAATGGGAGAGGATGCGGACGGAAACATTTATTTCGGTGGACTCAACGAAGATACCGGTCCTGAATGCATAGACCCGTCAAGTTATCCTGGCGCATTCTGGTACCGATATAACCCAACTTTGGACAAGGTGGAGGTGCTTGGCAAGATCAGCCGTCATTTCGGGCTTCTCGGCATGGTGATGGATCCTTTATATATGAGGATTTACGGACTTGCCGAAGATGGGCATCTCTATATGCACGATATCGAAGGAAAGTTCACCAAAGATCTCGGCAAAGTGGACGACTGGGACATTTGCAGGACAATCTTTGCTGACGACTGCGGGAATGTCTATGGGTCCTTTCCTGTCGCTCAGATTTGGAAATATGACGTTGAGCGCGATGAAGTGATAGATTTTCCGAATATTCGCCTGCAGTACGACAACAAGGTTCTGCCTAGAACCATGAGCAAACCCATGATAGACCGCAAGGTCATCTGGAGGGTCATCGAATGGGATAATGACGAGAAAGTCGCATATGGCATTGTCGGCGGTAATTCAATGCTGTTCAGGTACGACGTACACGACTGCCCCGAAGGCAGGATAGATTACCTGACACCGCTTACGGCCCCGATGTACTGGGATGAAACCAACGTGCGGCAGATACCCTTTGCAACTCTTACCCTTGCCATTGCCGGCGACACGATATACTTCGCCCCGACTGCATCAGGCTCTTTCGATTATGTCGGAAATTCCTGGGACGTCAAGGACGAAGAGGATTTTCAGGCAAAACTTGCAGGCGGCTTTTTTCCTCCGGTCTCGTACCTTATATCGTATGACAAGAAAAGCGGGCAGCGCCATTCCCACGGCCTTATGGTAACGGATGACGGCAGCCTCTGTTTCGGCCTCGGCGGAGCATGTGTCGGCAAGAAGGACGGGAAAATATATTTTGTCGGAGCAATTGAAGAAAAGAATCCGGACGATGTCGTTGGTAAAGTTGGACGGCGCTGGCCATTCAGCATGGGACTCGTTGTCTATGACCCGAAAAAGAATAATAATTAGACCATGAAAAAACTCATATTGATATTGGTGGTTGCCTTTCTGTCAGGCATTGAGCTTAGTGCACAAAAGTGCGTTAACCCTCACTTTGACGCACAAAGGCTTGATTTCAGGGACCTGGGCTATCCCGGTGCTACTGAGATTCCTGCAGACAACAGCCCTATTGTTGCGCTTCTGGGCCATTCGAACGGAAAAGTCTACGGTGCTACAACCGGAAAACAGAGCTACCTATTCAACTTTGACCCAATGACCAACAAAGTCTATCCTCTTGGAATCATCCCCGATTGCAAAGGCGTACATCATACTATTCTGGAAGGCCCGGACGGGCAGGTATTCATAGGAGGCGGGCTCAATGAGATAGAACTGCTGACTCTGACCAGGGACATGCCTCACGGCCGTAGAGCGATAGAGAATCAGCTGTGGGCTGACATAAAGGCAAAGTATGCCGGTTATGACGGCGGGCATATCTATATGTACGACCCGTCCGAAGGTGACGGGGAAGTATATATGGATATGGAGAAGGCAAAGGTGAAGGATCTTGGCGCGGCTGTTCCCGGCAATTCCATTTATGCTATGGCCATCAATCCGGACAAGACTAAAATATACGGTATCAGTTATCCCGACGCGGAGTTCTTTGAATTCGACATAGCAAAAAGTTCATTCAAGCGCTATGGAATAATCATGGATATGCTTTCATATCCCGGTCCGGAGAGGAGCTGGAGAGCCGTTCCACGGGCATTGGTTTGTATGCCCGACGGCAAGGTATGGACCTCGGGCGACAACGGCCTAATGGTTTATTTCGATTCAGTTGACAAGGCTTTTCATAAAACCTTGATGAGAGTCCCCGGGGAATATTGGGAAACCCAGAACTACAACGGTTTTCCTGTCATAGAACAAATGATACCGGACGAAGATGGGACGATTATGGCAACATCTTCGGATGGTTTTGTATTCCGTGCCTGCCCGAAGGATGAGGTGATTGTCAATTATGGCAAGCCAAGAGTCGAAAGGCGTGTGCGTGCGCTCACAAAGGGCAATGACGGGCGTTATTATATGATATGCGGAGAAAAAGACAACGTATGCCGGATGTTCTCTTTCATCGAATACGAAGGTTTTGTCGATTATGGTGTTCTTGGTGTCGATCACAGTCCGTATTATGCAAAGATAGCCTACCAATTCGATTCCATGTGCACGTCAAATGACGGAACGATATTCATTGGGGAGAGTGATCGTCGGGCAAAACTCTTTATTTATATCCCCGGGGGCACTGTTTTCAAAGGCGTGCTCA
>JAZLKT010000047.1:0-10927 GCA_045597785.1 Candidatus Cryptobacteroides sp. | reverse complement strand
GGATAGCTTACGCGGGTGTTCTCGGTAACGCTCTTGTCGTCGAAGTCGATCTTGCCCTCGGCGTCAACCGTTACATTCTCGAGAAGGGCGTCGCGACGGATAGCGTTGTAGATATCGGGTTCGCTCTCTTTGTCGAGTTTGATGACCTTTGCGTAGCAGCCGCCCTCGAAGTTGAATACTCCGTGGTCGTCCCAGCCGTGCTCATCGTCACCGATAAGCTTGCGCTTGGGATCGGTCGAAAGGGTGGTCTTGCCGGTGCCTGATAGGCCGAAGAAGATGGCTGTGTTCTCGCCGTTGAGGTCGGTGTTGGCTGAGCAGTGCATTGCTGCGATGCCCTTGAGGGGAAGGAAGTAGTTCATCATCGAGAACATACCCTTCTTCATCTCGCCGCCGTACCAGGTATTGAGGATAACCTGCTCCTTGCTGCTTACGTTGAAGGCAACGCAGGTCTCGCTGCGAAGACCGAGCTCCTTGAAGTTCTCGACCTTTGCCTTGGCTGCGCAGTAAACCACGAAGTCGGGCTCCTGGTCGAATTCGGCCTGGTTCTTCGGACGGATGAACATATTGGTGACGAAGTGGGCCTGCCATGCAACCTCCATGATGAAGCGTACCTTCATGCGGGTGTCTGCGTTGGTTCCGCAGAAGCCGTCAACTACGTAGAGCTTCTTGCCGCTGAGCTGGTTCAGGGCGAGTTTCTTGACGCTCTTCCAAACCTTCTCGGACATGGGGTGGTTGTCGTTGTGGTACTCCTCGCTGTCCCACCATACGGTGTTCTTCGAGTTCTTGTCCATGACGATGTATTTGTGCTTGGGCGAACGGCCGGTGTAGATACCGGTCATAACGTTGAGTGCACCGAGTTCTGTCTCCTGGGCTTTCTCGAAGCCTTCGAGTTCAGGACGGGTCTCTTCATTGAAAAGCACTTCGTACGTAGGGTTGTAGACAATCTCCTTCGTATTCTTGATGCCATACTTGCATAAACAGAGTTTTGACATAATTTGGATGGTTTGTATTTGTTATTGTTATTCTGCGAATTTGCGGCGCAAATGTACGTTTTTTTTGTCTAATTGTCAAGGCTTTCACGGGCAATCTCAACAGCGTCAGGCGACAGTCTGTTGGACGGGTCGGCACAGAATGCGGCTATCTCCGACGCTCCGGCTCCTGGATGCTGTGCGAGATAGGTTTCGACAGCCTCGCGCGTGGCCTGCGGGCCTGCGCTGCCGCGGCATACGTCGCACTGGCCGCAGGGATGCGTCTCTGCCTGGCCGAAGTAATGGAGAAGCTGTTCGGTGCGGCATTCGGCCTCGTTCGAAACGAAGTCTGTCATGGCCTTGGCGCGTGCGAGCGCGCTCTCGCGCAAGTGTGTGTAGAGCGCGGGTTTGAGGTCGACGTTTCCCGGCCTCAGCCTGTCGTGCAGGATGTAAATCACCGTGCAGCGGTCGGCGGGAATGTAGCGTATCACGTGCTCGACGGCCAGTTTGTACAGCAGCTGGCGCAGTGCCGGTATCCCTATGTCCAGTTTCGTGCAGAGCCGTTCCTCGTCTATTGTGACGGGGCACGAGAAAAGGGCGGTGTATTCGCGCATCAGAAGGTCGAGAAGCTGCGCGCATCCGCTCTCGAGATTGATTTCGTAGAGCATCTGCCGCTCGGGCAGAATCTGCACGCGGGTGCTTATCTCGGTGTCTTCGGCGTAGATGAGGTGTCCGGAACGCTCAAGATAGCGTATGGCGTAGTGGGCCGAGCTGCGGCTGAGCTTGAAGCGCGCGCAGAACTCTTCGAGCCTGAAGCGTATCTCGCGCCCCTTGCCGAGGTCGTAGGGAATCTGTGCGTAAGCGTGAAGCTTCTGGTAGATGTCTTCGATATAGGCGAGCGGGGGATAGTTCGTCCCGCACAGTTCACTGAGGTGCCTTGTGTCGCGTTCGTTCCACAGCAGGACGGCGTAGGATGTGAGGCCGTCGCGTCCGGCACGTCCCGCTTCCTGGAAATAGGCCTCGGGCGAGTCGGGCAGATCGACGTGCACCACGAAGCGGACGTCCGGTTTGTCTATGCCCATCCCGAAGGCGTTCGTGCATACCATGATGCGGCTTGTGCCGTCTTTCCAGGCTTTCTGGCGGGCGCTCCGGGTGGCGCTGTCGAGCCCCGCGTGGTAGAATGATGCGTCGATGCCTTCGCTCCGCAGCAGGGCGGCCGTCTCCTCGCACTTGCGCCTGTGCCGTATGTACACGATGCCGCTGCCTGCGATTTTACGGCAGATGTTCAGCAGCTGGCCTGTCTTGTCGGCGCAGTGGCGCACTATGTAATTGAGGTTGGGCCGTTCGAAGCCGGACTTGAGAGTGACGAAGTCGCGTCCGGGCGAGCGGAGCCGCGTGCGGATATCTTCGCAAACCTCGGGCGTAGCGGTGGCGGTGAGGGCCATAAGCGGGGCGTCCACCTGCTCGCGGAGCTCGCCTATGTGCAGATATTCCGGACGGAAGTCATAGCCCCACTGTGAGATGCAGTGCGCTTCGTCAACCACTATCATCGCGATGTCGAGCACGCTCAGATACGAGCGGAAGAGGTCGGTGCCAAGCCTTTCCGGCGAGACATAGAGGAAAGCCGTGTCGCCGTAGGCCGCGTTGCCCAGCACGACTTCGAGCTCGTGGCGGCTCATCCCGGAATGGACCGATGCCGCCTTGATGCCACGCGCCTGCAGGTTCTGCACCTGGTCCTTCATCAGGGCGATGAGCGGGGTGATGACCAGCGTAAGACCTTCGCGCATGAGCCCCGGCACCTGGAAACATACCGACTTGCCACCGCCTGTGGGCAGTACGGCAAGCACGTCACAGCCCTGCAGGCTGGCATTGATGATGTCTTCCTGCATAGGGCGGAACGAGTCGTAGCCCCAGTAGCGCTTGAGAATCCCGGCCGGGCTCACGACAGGGGCCTATTTTGTGCTGATTCCGAGTTTGCGGAGCAGCGCTTCGGGCTGAGGGTCGTGACCGCGGAAGTTGCGGTAGAGTTCGGCCTCGTCGGCGCTGCTGCCCTTCGAAAGGATGTTCTCGCGGAACGAACCGGCTACATCGCGGTTGAAGATGCCTCTCTCCTTGAAGAGTGCGAAGGCATCGGCCTCGAGCACTTCGGCCCACTTGTATGAGTAGTATCCGGCTGCATAGCCGCCGCTGAAGAGGTGGGTTATGCTTGTCGATATGCAGGTGCCTTCGACATCGGGCAGGACGGCATAGGGGGCGAGAACCTGTTTCTCGAACTCGACCGTGCCCATGGGGGTGATGCTGCTCTGGCTGTGCCAGGCCATGTCTATGATGCCGAAGTGCAGCTGGCGTACCTGGAGATAGCCGGCAAGGTAGTTCTTTGACTCGACAATCTTGCGGATGAGTTCGTCGGGCATCACTTCGCCGGTCTCGTAGTGGCGGGCGAAGCTCTGCAGGTATTCGGGCTCGTATGCCCAGTTCTCCATTATCTGCGAGGGGAGTTCCACGAAGTCGCGGCTCACCGAGGTGCCGGTCATCGAGGCGTAGCGGCCCTCGGCCAGCATTCCGTGCAGGGCGTGGCCGAATTCGTGCAGGAAGGTCTCAAGCTCGTCGTGGGTGATGAGGGCTGATTTCTGGCCTTCTATGGGCTTGGAGAAGTTGGTCACGATGCTGATGAGCGGACGGTGCTCTACTCCGTCCTTGATATACTGGTCGGTGAACGAGGTCATCCACGCTCCGCCGCGCTTGGATGCGCGGGGGAAGAAGTCGGCATAGAAGAGGGCCATGTGGCGGCCGTTTTCGTCGGTAACGTCGAATACCTTCACGTCCTTGTGGTAAACCGGCAGGTCGGGGCGCTCGGTGAACTTGAGGCCATAGAGCTTTCCGGCGAGGCCGAGTACAGCCTCGATGCAATTGTCGAGCTGCAGGTAGGGCTTGAGGTCAGACTCGCTGAGAGTGTATGTTGCGGCCTTGTAACGCTCGCTCCAGAAGCTCCAGTCCCAAGCCTTCAACTCGTTATCGTCAAAGCCGTTGGCCTTTGCGAACTCAAGCACTGTTTCAACATCCTTGCGGGCAGCGGGCAGCGAAGGGTCCATCAGCTGCCTGAGGAAGTTGTTTACGTTTTGGGGAGTCTTTGCCATACGCTCTTCGAGGGCGTAGTCGGCATAGGTTGCGTAACCGAGGAGTTGTGCGATGCGGGTGCGCAGGTCGACAATCTCCTTCACGATTGCCGTGTTGTCGAATTCTCCGCCGACGGCGCGTGTGTTGTAGGCGGTGTAAATCTGTTTGCGGAGTTCACGCTTCTCGCTGAAGCGCATGAAGGGTCCGTAGCTTGGGTAGGAGAGGTCGAATGCCCAGCCTTCGAGGCTCTTCTCCTTTGCGGTCTGGGCTGCGGCGCTCACCAGATAGTCGGGAAGACCTGCAAGGTCAGCCTCGTCCGTAATGTTGAGAGTGTAGGCGTTGGTGGCAGCCAGAACGTTCTTTCCGAACTTGAGGGTAGCGAGCGAAAGCTGTTCGCTCAAAGCGCTGTAAACTTCCTTGTCTTCGGCGCTGAGGTTGGCTCCGTTGCGGGCAAAACCCTTGTACGTGTCTTCGAGAAGCTTGAGCTGGTCGGCTTCGAGGGCGAGGTCGGCGCGTTTCTCATAAACGGCCTTGATGCGTGCGAAGAGAGCATCGCTCAGCGATACGTACATTGCGTAGTCGTTCATCATAGGGGTGATGTCCTCGGCAATCTGCTGGAGTTGCTCGGATGTGTCGGCTTCGAGCAGGTTGTAGAAGATGCCCTGCACCCTGTTCAGGGTGGCTCCCGCGAATTCGAGCGCCTCTATCGTATTTTCGAATGTGGGTTCTTCGGGGTTGTTTACGATGGCGTCCACTTCGGCCTTGGCCTGGGCGATGCCTTCCTGGAATGCCGGCATATAGTGCTCGGTCTTGATTTTGTCGAACCTGGGGGCTCCGCCGAAAAGGGTCGATTCCTCCAGAAGGGGATTGGTGTTGTTGCAGCTGATCATTGTTGATGCAAGCAGGGCTCCTATGGCCCCGGTGATTACCTTTGTATTCATATTTCGTGTTGTATTATTCGACTTCGATGCTCAGCCCGTCCCAGGCCGGCTCGACGCCGGCAGGCAGCCTTCCGGCGAATTCTTCGTGGGCGGGCAGAAGGTGCGACAGATGCGTTATGTATGAGTGTTCGGCGCCAACTTTCCCGAAGAAATCGAGGCATTCGGCCAGCGAGAAATGCGAGCGGTGCGTACCTTCCTTGACGCAGCCTATTGTTACGACCTTCACTCCGCGGAGCTTTTCAATTTCGCACTCGTCTATGAGGTTGACGTCTGTCAGGTAGGCTATGGGCCCGAAACGGTAGCCGAGCACGGACAGGCTGCGGTCTTTGAGATGCCAGGCCTGTATGGGCACTACCTCGGCCCTGGCGGGGACAACGGAAGTGTCGGCGGGGAAGTGGCGGTAGCCGAAGCCGCGCTCCCACTGGAGCTTTTCGTCGCCAGCATTCGAAACCACCTCGAAGGGTTCGGACGGGTTTATGCGGTGCATGCGCCACTCGGGTGCTCCTGGGTAGCGCACTTCGGTGAATGCGTAGGGATAGGTCTGGCGCAGGGCGTCTTCGACGTATTTCTCGCAGTATATGTTGATAGGATGCCCTTCGCACAGGTTCAGTGCGCGGGTGTCGTCCAGCCCGCCTACGTGGTCCATGTGGAAGTGGGTGATGAGTATCGCGTCCAGATGGTTGATTCCGGCGCGCAGGGCCTGTGCCCGGAAGTCGGGCCCGCAGTCAACGACCATTGTGAGGCCTCCGTATTCGATCAGAACGCTCGAGCGCAGACGCTTGTCTCTCGGGTCTGCCGAGCGGCAGACTTCACACCCGCAACCCAGCATGGGGATTCCGGACGAGGTTCCGGTGCCAAGAAATGTCAGTTTTGCCATAGCATACAAATATAGTCATTGTTTTTCTATAAAGTAAGGCGGATTCTTATTATTTTTGCCCCGATGAAAGGGACTGTTGAATTGAACGGAATGGCTTTCAGGGCCTTCCACGGCTGCCTCGAGAGCGAAAGACTCGAGGGAAACGACTTTATCGTGGACTTCAGCGCCGATTACGACATTTCGGCCGCCGCCGCTTCCGACGACCTTGCCGCTGCCGTGAACTATGCGGATATATACAGGTTGATCGCCTCGAGGATGGCCACGCCCTCGAATCTTCTGGAAACGCTGGCCGCCGATATGGCAGGGAGCATTGCCGTGGCCTTTCCCGTGCTTGAGAACATCCGCATAAGGGTGGTGAAGAAGAATCCTCCCGTCGACGGCCCTGTAGAATCTTCTGCCGTGAGCGTATGCCTATGATGAAAGCTGCGTTCCTCACCCTTGGCTGCAAGCTCAATTATGCCGAAACATCTACCTACACCCGCGAATTCGCGGAGCAAGGTTGGCAGATAGTCTCCCCTCGGGAGCAGGCTGACCTCTATGTCATCAACACCTGTTCGGTAACTGCCACGTCCGATGCCAAGTCGCGCAATCTTGTGCGACGGGTTCATCGCACGTCTCCTGCCGCACGCATAGTGGTGACGGGATGCAGTGCCCAGCTGCGCGGTGACGTGTTCAATGCTATGGAGGGCGTTTCGCTTGTGATAGGATGTAACGACAAAGCTTCGCTGGTCGAGCGTGCGGTGGCCCTTTTCGACGCGGAATCCGCGCAGAATCCGGCCCCCGCCGCACAGTCGGAAACCTGCCCGACCGCTATGCCCGAAGGCGTTTTCGCCGCCTATAGTACAGGGGAGCGTACCCGCTCATTCCTCAAGGTCCAGGACGGGTGCAACAACTTCTGCGCTTACTGCACCGTGCCCTATGCCAGGGGCCGCAGCCGCAATGTGCCGCTTTGCGAGTGCGTGCGCTGCGCCCGTGCCATCGCTGCCGAGGGCGTGAAGGAAATAGTGCTCACGGGAGTGAATACAGGTGATTTCGGCCGCACGACGGGGGAGAGTTTCCTTTCGCTCCTCAAGGCTCTGCACGAAGTGGATGGGATTGAGCGCTACCGAATCTCGAGCATCGAGCCGAATCTCCTTACCGACGAAATCATTGACTGGATTGCCTCTGATGGCGTCAAGTTCCAGCCTCATTTCCATATTCCGCTGCAGACAGGATGCGACGCTCTTCTCAAGGCTATGGGACGCCATTACGACACCGCATTCTTCGCTTCTCGGCTCGAGCGTGTCCGCAGCGCATTTGCGGCTGCCGGCCGCCCGGAAGTCTTCTTCGGAATAGACGTTATGGTCGGATTGCCCGGTGAAAGCCCCGAACTTTTCCTGGAAACGGTCGATTTCATTAAAAGCGTACGTCCGGCCTTCATCCATGTATTCCCTTATTCGAGGCGTCCGGGCACACGGGCCGACCTTATGCCCGACCAGGTCGATGACGCCGAGAAAAAACGCAGAGTAGCCGTTCTGGAGGCCCTGAGCGCCGATTTGAATGCCAGATTCGTAGAAAGTAACAAAGGTGTTACTTGTGAAGTTCTCTTCGAATCCCGCGAAAAAGACGGCACGATGAGCGGTTATACCGGAAACTATATCCGTGTTGTCAGGCCATACGATGCCTCCCTTGTCGGAAAAATCGTAGAACTGACGCTGTAGCACTCGCATTTCTGCCTGTTTTTTGCTATTTTTGCCCTTTGGCGTGCGCGCGTCGCGTGCGCTTTGCGGGTGCGCCCTGCGTAATGCGATGAAAAAGGGACTAAAAATAGCGGCAAAAATTCTGGCTGGACTTTTCCTCCTGCTGGGTATTATCCTTTTGCTGGTGCAGGTCCCCGGCATTCAGACCCGGTTGGTCAAGCGGGTCTGCCACGGCCTCGAAGACAAAATCGAAGGCAGAATCAGTTTTTCATCCATTTCCATTTCGGGCCTCAATTCGATTGTTGTCAAGGATGCCCTCCTGCTCGATACCAATCCCTATACGGCTGATACTTTCAATCGCGGATGGGCCCCGGCCGATACCTGCATTTATGCCCGCAAACTGACGGCAACTTTCAATTTCAAGAGCCTTTTCGCTTCGGGCGGCGCCGTCCGCCTGCAGAGGGTGCGCGTCGACGGGCTTGAAATGACGCTTGTCCACGAGCCTGGAGGAGTCGTCGCCTGCAACCTGCCGCGTATTTTCAAGGCTCCGCCACCACCGGAGGTGCCTCAGCCCAAACCCGACCTTTTCAGTATCCGGAGGGTGGAGGTCAACGACCTTCATTTCCGCTTTCTCAACTTCTGGGAGTCGGCCTTCAACTGGACCGGCATCGAAATCAACTGGGACGACATCGATCTGGTCGCTTCTATCAAGGGCCGCAACCTCAAATGCATGGATGGCGCAATAAGCGGCCGTGTGGAGAGCTGCTATCTGCAGGAAAAGAGCGGATACAAGGCCTCTGTCAGCGGTTTTGCAACCGGTGGCCCCGGTTATGTGCATATCTCGGACATCGAACTCAAGGACAAATGGTCCGAGGTGTATGTCGCCTGGTACGATATGACCTACCCCAATCTCTACGCGTTCCGTGACTATGCGATGAATGTGGTGATGGGCGGCGAAGTGAAGCCCTCGAGCGTGGCTTTGCAGTCGTTGCGCTATTATCTTGGCAGCGGCATTCCCGACTGCAAGACTGTCCTGAACCTGAGCGGCGGGCAGATAGGCGGTGTGCTGGACGACTTCACCATCACCGGCCTGGAGGCGCAGGATCAGGCCAGCAAGCTCAGCTTCAACCTTACCGGCAACGTGAAGGGGCTGAAGGAAGAGATGGATGCCCCGGTTTATCTTGAAGCTTCGCTCGAAAATGCAAATTTCACTACCGGAAGCCTTTCGGACCTGGTTTCGACCCTTCTTCCCGACAGCGGATTCGATATCAGTTCCTATGTGCCCGGCCATAATATCGTATTCAATGCCTATGCTTCCGGACGTATCGATTCGCTCGGTGTGAAGGCTTCTCTGGACAGCGGTTTCGGCTCGGTGCGCGGCGAAGCACAGGTGTTCGGCCTTGATGCCGCCGATGCTCCCGTCAAACTCGACGGAGTGGTTTCGACACGCGACCTCGACCTCGGGCTGCTGCTTGGAGACGATACCTTCGGGCGTGCTACGCTGAGCGTTGCTGCAGATGCCACTCTCGGCGGCAGCAAGCCTACCGCAAATATAAGTGCACTCTCGATTGACCGCCTCGGCCTTATGGGTTATGAGTATTCGGCCATTCAGGGCCGCGGAGTGCTTACAAGCAACACTTTCGACGGAAAGATAATAAGCCGCGACCCCAATCTGTCGCTCCTTTTCCAGGGTATCCTGAGTCTTCCGGATGAAAAGGGTAACGCCCTTTACAAGTTCTTTGCGAACATAGGGTATGCCAATCTTGCGGCTCTCGGCTTCGACAAGAGGGGAGACCGCTCCGAGGTGTCAACCACGGCCACTGTCAATCTGCGCCGTATCCCGAGCGGAAGCCTTCTTGGTGACATCCAGCTCAAGGGAGTCAAACTCACCAACGGCAGCGGTGTGCACGAAATCGGCGATATCGAAGCCTCGTCTGCAACGACCGGCTCGCGCCGCCGTCTCAGTTTCAAGAGTGCCTTCGCCGAAGGCGGATACAGCGGTGAGTGTGCCGTTCTTGATGCCCCCGGATGTTTCCTTGACGCTACTCTCGGCCGTGCAATACCATCCCTGCACTTCGATGGCGGCAAGTGGAACGGTGAAGAGATGGCCATCAATCTGCGCTTTGCCGATTGTGCCGAATTGCTGGCGTATCTTCTTCCGGGAGCCTACATCGCCGAAGGAAGCCAGCTCTCCGCCAAGCTTTCGCGCGACGGTTCTCTGCTAGCACAGATGCTCTCCGACCGCATCGCCATAGGCGAGACCTTCCTCAAGGACGTCAGCGCCCGTATCGGAGGCGGTGACGGCTCGCTGCTTGGCAGTGTGTCGGTTAAGAGCCTGCATACCAATGCATTTGAAATCAACGACATAAGCTCCGGAGCCGGGGCCTCGTCCGATACTGTGCGCTTCAATGCCGCATATTCGGGCTTCGGCGGCCGCAGGGCCGGCGGCAATCTAGGCATCGTTTCGGCCTTCAGCCGCGACGGGCGCGATTCGCTCCTTGTCCGCAGTACTACCTCCGGCTCGAGCCTCGTTCTGAACGATGCAACCTGGATGTTCCTCGATGAGGGTATCAGCTACTGCGCCGGCGACTGGAAGGTTGACGGATTCAGTCTCAGCAGTGCGGACGGCTCCATGACAGCCGATGGCGGTTATTCACGCTCTCACCGCGATACGCTCAGCCTCGATTTCAACCATTTCGACCTTGGAATCGCCAATGACTTCCTTGGCGAAGGCCTCGGGCTTGACGGCGACCTGTTCGGCTATGTGCGTGTGGCTACTCCTGCAGGGAAGGGCCTCGGGCTGTGGTCGCATCTGGTTTGCCCCAATAGCAGCCTTGGCGGCGAGTCGCTTGGCGAACTGGCGCTCGAAGCGTCGCTCAATCCTTCCGGGAACGGTATCATAGCCAATCTTACAAACACTGCTGACGGGCGTAAATGCCTTGTCGCCAATGGCGAATATCTGACATCCAAGGGCACGCTGGATGCTGCGCTCGAACTCGACCGCTTCAACCCCGGCGTGGCTAAGGCCCTGCTTGCCGGCGCGCTGACAGGATTGGACGGCAGCCTTTCCGGAACCGTCAGGGCGTCCGGCCCTCTGGACAACCTCTCTCTTGAAGGAGATGCACTGGAAATCGGGCAGACTCGTCTTCATATCGGTTTTACAGGTGTGCCTTATACCGTTTCGGGAATGGCTTCGCTTCACGACGGTGTCTTGTCGCTTGACAGTCTGAACATCAGGGATGAGCACGGCGGCAGCGCGAGCGTGCACGGCAATCTTGCCAAGCTTGAAGCGCGCCTCGACAAACTTGAACTTATGGACAAGGACGACGACGGTACGGGCGTATA
>JAZLKT010000046.1:0-2543 GCA_045597785.1 Candidatus Cryptobacteroides sp. | reverse complement strand
TTTGGCAATGCAGTACTTAACCGATTCCTCAGCACGGACATCGGCGAAATCCGCATCTTCAGCCGTGACGAGAAGAAACAGGACGACATGCGCCACCTCTACCAGGCCACCATGCCCGAGGTCGCGAACAAGATCAAGTTCTATATCGGTGACGTACGCAACAAGACCACTTTGAAGTATGCAATGAAGGGTGTAGACTATATCTTCCACGCTGCAGCCCTCAAACAGGTCCCTTCCTGCGAATTCTTCCCTATGGAGGCAATGAAGACCAACGTCATCGGCACAGATAACGTGCTCGACGCAGCAATCGACGCCGGAGTGAAGTGCGTTATTTGTCTCTCTACCGACAAGGCCGCGTATCCCATCAATGCAATGGGCATCAGCAAGGCAATGGAAGAGAAGGTGGCAGTGGCCAAGAGCCGTTACAGTGGGGACACCAAGATATGCTGCACCCGTTACGGCAATGTCATGTGCAGCCGCGGAAGCGTCATTCCTCTATGGATTGACCAGATACGCAATGGCAATCCCATTACGATTACCGAGCCCAAGATGACCCGCTTTATCATGAGCCTCGAAGAAGCTGTCGATCTCGTGCTTTTCGCCTTCGAGCATGGCCAGAACGGAGACATCCTTGTCCAGAAGGCTCCAGCATGTACAATCCAGACCCAGGCCGAGGCAGTATGCGAGCTCTTCGGCGGCAAGAAAGAAGAGATCAAAGTCATCGGCATACGCCACGGCGAGAAGATGTACGAGACCCTTCTCACCAACGAGGAGTGCGCGAAGGCAGAGGATATGGGCAATTTCTACCGCGTCCCTGCTGACAACCGCACCCTGAATTATGACAAATATTTCACAGAGGGCGATGCGAAGCGCGTGACCCTTACCGAATTCAATTCGGACAATACGCGACGCCTTAACCTTGAAGAGACCAAGGCTAAGATCGCAAGCCTCGAGTACATCCAGAACGAGTTGAACGGTATTGCCAATCTTGCAAAATAACGCGAGTCACTCGCGTAATGTGCCAAATTATCCAAAGGTAGATGAAAGTTTTGGTAACTGGAGCAAAGGGTTTCGTTGGAAGGAACCTTTGTTCGCAACTCAATAACATTAAGGACGGAAAGGCCAGGTGGTATGGCCTGCCAGAGCCCATTGAGGCTGTCTGGGAATACGATATCGACAGCAAGCCTGAAGACCTTGACCGCTGGTGCGCCGAGGCCGACTTCGTGTTCAACCTTGCTGGCGTGAACCGCCCCAAGGACCAGAGCGAGTTCATGAGCGGCAACTTCGGATTTGCATCCACCCTGCTGGATACTCTCCGTAAGCACGGCAACGCCTGTCCTGTAATGCTGTCAAGCAGCCAGCAGGCATCGCTCAGCGGCCGGTTCGGCAACAGTGAGTACGGACGCAGCAAGAAGGCCGGAGAAGACCTCTTCCTCCACTATGGACAGGATACCGGCACCCGTGTGCTCGTCTATCGTTTCCCGAATCTGTTCGGCAAATGGTGCCGGCCAAACTACAACAGTGCCGTAGCCACCTTCTGCAACAACATCGCCAACGATCTTCCCATCCAGGTCAACGACCCAAGCGTCGAGATGGAACTTCTGTACATCGATGACCTAGTGGACGAGATGATCGAAGCCCTCAAGGGCAACGAGCATCGCTGCGAGTTTGACGGGTTGGAGGTAGTGCCTTCTGAACCTTCGCTTCGCTCATCCCTCCCAGCTGAAGCTGGGCCCCTCCCGCTTACGGGGCCGCGGGTGGCCACGGGTTCTGAAGATACTACCTCCAGCCCGGTCGGTCGCTACTGCTACTGTCCTGTGACACATAAGATCACCCTCGGCGAGATCGTCGACCTGATCTACAAATTCGCCGAGCAGCCGAAGACGCTGGTTATCCCGGAGATTCCGGAAGGCTCCTTTGCAAAGAAACTCTACACGACTTATCTGAGTTATCTCCCAAAAGAAAAAATCGCTTTCCCGCTCAAGATGAACGTAGACCAGCGCGGCTCATTCACTGAACTCGTTCATACACTGAACTGCGGCCAGGTAAGCATCAACATCAGCAAGCCCGGCATCACCAAGGGCCAGCACTGGCACAATGCCAAGTGGGAATTATTCATCGTGGTGGCCGGCCACGGGCTTATCCAGGAGCGCAGGATAGGGACAGACGAAGTGCTCGAATTCGAGGTTACAGGGGATAATATCCAGGCTGTTCATATGCTGCCCGGATATACCCATAACATAATCAATCTCAGCGATACCGAAGACCTTGTTACGGTTATGTGGTGCAACGAGATATTCAATCCGAACCACGCGGATACATACGCAGAACCAGTTAAGTAAAATAGGCTATGGAACTTAAGACAGACTATTCAGACATACATTTCCAGGATAATGGAAAGATAAAGCTTCTAATTATAGTAGGAACGCGTCCGGAAATCATCCGCCTCGCAGCCGTCATCAACAAGACGCGCCAGTACTTCGACGTGATTCTCGCCCACACGGGCCAGAACTACGACTATAACCTGAACGGCGTATTCTTCA
>JAZLKT010000045.1:0-3965 GCA_045597785.1 Candidatus Cryptobacteroides sp. | reverse complement strand
CTATGAAAAAAAGCCTGAATATCGTAAAAGTGGGCGGCCAGGTGGTGGAAGACAGTTCCAGCCTTGGCGCCGTACTCGAAGCCTTCCGTTCCATCAAGGGAAACAAGATGCTTGTCGTGGGCGGAGGCCGCACTGCCACTTCGATGGCGGCATCGCTGGGCCTTGAAAGCCATATGATAGAAGGCCGCCGCATAACGGATGAGCCCATGCTCAAAGTTGTAACGATGGTCTATGCCGGTCTGGTGGGCAAAAGTGTCGTGGCGGAACTCCAGGCTCTCGGAGTGAATGCCATAGGCCTCAGCGGGGCCGACCTCGACGTCATCCGCAGTACGAGGCGTACAAATGCCAAGGTCGATTACGGCTTCGTGGGCGACCCGGTCAAAGTGAACACGGAGGCCCTGAAGATGCTCATCGACAGCTGCACCGTGCCTGTTTTCTGTGCCATTACTCACGACGGCCTCGGCCAGCTGCTCAATACCAATGCCGACACCATCGCTTCGACTCTCGCCTCGGCCCTGGCCCCGGAATATGACGTCACGCTCACTTTCTGTTTCGAGAAGAAGGGAGTGCTGCGCGACCCCGACGACCCGGACAGTGTGATACGCGAAATCCGCCGCGAGGACTTCGAACGCCTGCGCGACGACGAGACCATCAGTGGGGGAATGATACCCAAACTCGAGAACGCATTCAAAGCCATAGACGAAGGTGTAAACAAGGTGGTGATTACCAATGCCTTTGAACTCGGCAAAGACTCCGGAACCGAAATAATATGAACCTTGACCTGCTGAAAACCCTTATCTCCATCCCATCCTTCAGCCGCGAGGAGGGATCGGCCGCCGATGCGCTCGAAGCTTTTCTGCGCTTGGAAGGCTATGCCCCGAAACGTTGCGGCCACAACCTGTGGGTGGAATCGGAGCCGGAATGCTGCGGGAAACCCTGCATCCTTCTCAATGCGCACATCGACACCGTCAAGCCTTCTGCGAGCTGGAGCACCGACCCGTTTACGCCCATCGAGCGGGAAGGCTGTATCGTCGGTCTCGGCAGCAATGACGACGGCGGCTCGCTGATCGCTCTCTGGGAGGCATACAAGCACCTCTCTTCGCGCCCGCAGCCCTACAGACTGGTTTACAGCGCCACGGCCCAGGAAGAGGTCAGCGGACCGGGCGGAGTGGAGATGATTCTTCCTCTCGTCGGCAAGGTGGACCTGGGAATAATAGGCGAGCCCACCGGAATGCGCATGGCAGTAGCCGAAAAGAGCCTTATGGTGCTTGACTGCACCGCGCACGGCAAGGCGGGCCACGCAGCCCGCGAAGAGGGTGTAAACGCAATCTACGAGGCCTTGGAGGACATAGAATGGTTCCGTGCCGCCGCATCGCATTTCGAGCGCATATCGCCCTACACCGGCCGTGTGAAGATGAGTGTAACGCAGATAAGTGCCGGCACCCAGCACAATGTTGTTCCCGACGAGTGCCGTTTTGTGGTTGATGTGCGTGGCAATGGCCTGTACAGCAATGTCGAGCTGCTGAGCGAAGTGGAAAAGAACGTCAGCTGCGAGGTGAAGGCGCGTTCGACGCGTCTGGAAGGGTCTTTCATAGACCGGGACCACCCGGTAGTGCAGCGCGGCCTCGGGCTCGGACTCGAGAGTTTCGGGTCGCCCACCACCAGTAACCAGTCGCTGTGCCCGTTCACCACGCTCAAGATAGGCCCGGGCGAGTCGTCGCGCTCGCACACGGCCGGCGAATTCATAAAAATATCCGAAATACAGGAGGCCGCAGTCATCTACGAACGCCTCCTTGACCAATTGAAAATCGACTGATTATGGCTAATCTCTGGGACAAGGGCTTCGATGCCAGCGAAAAGATACTCGAATTCACGGTGGGACGCGACCGCGAGCTGGACCTTCTGCTCGCTCCGTATGACATTATGGGCACTATGGCCCATATTACGATGCTGCAGAGCGTCGGCCTGCTTGCCGAGGGCGAACTCTCCGCTCTGATGCAAGAACTCCGCCGCCTGCTCGCCAGCGCGAAGGCGGGGGAACTGCGTATCGCCCCGGACGTAGAGGACATCCACTCGCAGGTGGAGTTCCTTCTTACCGGGAGCCTTGGCGAACTGGGAAAAAAGGTACATACAGGCCGCTCGCGCAACGACCAGGTCGCACTGGACGTCAAGCTCTTCTCACGCGCCAGACTCGAGACCACCGTAGGTAAGACCAAGGCCCTTTTCGACGCGTTCATAAAGGCCTCCGAGGCAGGAAAGAATGTCCTGATGCCCGGCTACACGCATCTGCAGGTGGCTATGCCGTCTTCGTTCGGCCTCTGGTTCGGTGCCTATGCCGAAAGCCTTGCCGACGATATGGAGATGCTGCTCGCCGCCTGGAAGGTGACAGACCGCAACCCGCTCGGCTCAGCTGCCGGCTACGGCTCGTCGGCCCCGCTCGACCGCAGGCTGACAACGCGTCTGCTCGGATTCTCCGACCTCGATTACAACTCCGTCTTTGCCCAGCTCTCGCGCGGAAAGGCCGAGCGCTCGGTCGCTTTCGCCCTGTCGTCCGTTGCCGAGACCGTTGGCCGTTTCGCCTCGGACTGCTGCCTTTACAACAGCCAGAATTTCGGGTTCATCAAGTTGCCGCGCGAACTGACCACCGGCTCGAGCATAATGCCGCACAAGAAGAACCCCGACGTGTTCGAACTCCTCAGGGCCCACTGCAACAGGCTCTGCTCCGCCCCCGAGACCATTAGGCTGATGACAACCAACCTTCCTTCGGGCTATTTCAGGGATATGCAGCTGCTCAAGGAAGTGTATCTGCCTCTGTTCGACGAAATCGACAGTTGCCTGGATATATGCCTTTTCGCCATTGAAAATATGGAAATCGCGCCGGACCTGATGTCGAATCCGCTGTACAAGACAGCCTTCAGCGTAGAGAAGGTGAACCGGCTCGTCGACGAGGGCCTGCCTTTCCGCGACGCTTACAGAACCGTGGGGGAGAGTATCGAACGCGGCACGTTCGACTACGATGCCCGAAACCTCACCCGAACGCACGAGGGGTCGGCGGGCAATCTGTGCAACGACGCCATCGGCGCACGGATGGACGCGCTGCTCGCTTCTTTCAGTTTCGATAAGGTATCAGCCGCACTCAAGGCTCTTACAGGGGCGTAGATGGGCTCCTTCGCGCCCGCCCGGGTCCGCCCGTATCCGGCCGCCCGCAGCCTCGGAAAGGCCCTATTCCGCTATCCCGCTATCAAGGAATGCCGCAAAGGCGGCTATGTCCAGGTCGTAGGCCCTGGGCCCGGCGACTGTCTTCCCTTCGCGGTCGAGAATGAAGTACGCCGGCTGCGAATTGACTCCGAAACGCCTGAGCACGAAGTCGGAATTGAGCCTGCCGGCATCTTTGAAACCGGTTGAAGGGTCGATGCGGGTCTTGTCGTCGCTCCAGATTTGCAGAATCACGAAATTCTCGGCCAGACGTTTTTGGATGCCGGCGTCGCTCAGCACGCGCGCTTCCATCTCGCGGCAGTTCACGCAGCCGTAGCCTGTGATGTCCAGGAATACGTTCTTGCCCTGCAGCGCGGCCTTGGCGAGAGCGGCTTCGAGCGCTTCGGGCGCGGTAATGGGTGCAGTTGCTTCGGTAGTGGCGGCAACGCTCTTCGTCTCAGGAGGCAGGTAACCGCTCAGGGCCTTGAGAGGCGCGCCGGCAAGTCCTGTGCAGAGGTATATCACGAAAGCACCGCTCAGGCACGCGAGGACTTTGCGCAAAGGCGATATGCGCCCTTCTCCGAACGACGTGTCGGCCTTGAATTTGAGCACTCCCAGCAGGTAGAGGGTCAGCAGCGTGAAACAAAGCACCCACAGGCATATATACAGAGGCCGTGGCAGTATGCCCCAGTGGTAGGTCTGGGCGGCCGTAGGGAGGACTGTGGGGCCGAGGGGAAGTACGGTGGGACCGAGCACGATCTTCACCCTTC
>JAZLKT010000044.1:0-9168 GCA_045597785.1 Candidatus Cryptobacteroides sp. | reverse complement strand
GCAGATTGACGGGTAGTAATCGGCAGGTGGTTGGTGTCGCCGTAGCGCATGCCGGTGGTGGCAGGGAGCAAACACAGGGTTTTGCGCGTGAGCCGAAAAAATAATATCTTTGCGGCTACGACGCTGCCTGCATTTTTGAGTACAGTTGCATCTTTTAAAATGAAACGTCTTATATTATTGTTATCTGTTATCGGGGTCATCGCCCTTTCTTGTTCCAAAGAGAATCAGGCCGAAGTGGAACAAGAGCAGGAACAGACTCAGGAGCAGGAACAGGAGCAGACTCAAGAGACTGAACCGACTGTATCAATCGTTACAGGAGAGTATTCCGATCTCGGAGAATCTTCTGTCAAACTCTATGGAATCTGTTCTCTGGAGGGTGGCGAAGGTTTGTCCGTTGAATACGGCATAGAATATTCAAAAACCAAACTAAGGACCTCCGCGAAATCCATAGTGGCAACGGAAAAAGACGGTGACAACAAGTTCTGCTGCCTGATTTCCGGCCTTTCATCAAACACCCTGTACTATTACAGGTCTTATGCAATCTTCAAAGGTGTCCGATCATACGGGGAAATAGAAACGTTTACGACAAAGGATATTGGCGCCACCGTGGTTGCCACCGACGCTTCAAATGTCGACAAATTCTCGGTTACCTTAAATGGAAAGCTTACTGTATCAAGCATCGAAAACTTAAGCAGGAGCGTGTGGTTCTATTTCAGTATGACCGAAACGACAGTTGCCGGAATAAAATCAAAAGGCACCAGAGTCAGTTCGAATCTTGAGTCAGACGGAAGTTTCTCTGCAGATGTCCGGGACCTCGGCAGTGGAAAGAACTATTGCTATGTCGCGTGCGCAAAAGTGTATGATAAGGAATTTGCAAGCGATGTCATAACGTTCAAGACCCTCGCCAGCCAGTTCGATGTCATAGATTTGGGACTGTCTGTATGCTGGGCGTCCTGTAATCTCGGCGCCACCAGTCCCGAGGAGTATGGCGGCTATTATCAATGGGCGGGAACACAAGACGTGACGGACAAGAGCATTTATCTTGATTGGGGCAATTGCCCCTACCACACGGACTTTGACTGTTACTCGAGCTGGACCAAGTACATCCCTGAAGACGCCCCATCATTCTGGTCTGGTGCCGGCAGTCCCGATGATAAAACCATTCTTGACCCTGATGACGACGTGGCTCAGGTCAAGTTGGGCGGCAAATGGAGAATGCCGACGGCTGCCGAGTGGGATGAACTTATGGACGCCGTCAATTGCGATTGGACCTGGACAACGCTCAACGGAGTGTCGGGCGTCAAGGTGACAAGCAGGAAGTCTGGTTATACTGACAAATGGATTTTCCTGCCTGCTGCCGGCGATCGCGTTAAAGGCGTCCTGGAAGATGCCGGTTCGTATGGCAGCTACTGGTCTTCCTCGCTCAGTTCCGGATTGCCGTCCTCCGCGTACTACTTTTATTTTTATTATATGGATGGCGACAGTTCTAGTGGCCTGGGAATGGACCGCTGCGGCCGCTTCTTCGGTTATTCCGTGCGGCCTGTCAGTCAAAAAGATGCTCCGACGGGCAATAATTGATTGATTTACCGAAAAATTGGTGTATCTTTGACGCGGAAAAAACTATTCTAAATCAATACAACAATGTTAGGAACAATCATTTACATCCTCGGTGTCATCCTCGCAATCTGGTGCGTACTCGACATCCTCAAGAAAAACCTTGATTTCGTCAAGAAACTTCTGCTCATCGTCGCAGTTCTCATCACCAGCTGGATCGGAGTTCTCGTTTACTACTTCATCATCCGCAAGCGCATCTAATTGACACTGTCAATAGAAATGAGAGGCCGTCCGGGGAGGGCGGCCTCTATTTTTTGTGTGATTTTCAGTATCTTTGCGGAGTATGAGAATCGCTGTTTACGGAGGAAGTTTCGACCCGATGCACGAGGGGCACATCGCCGTTATGCGTGCGCTGGCCGGGTGCGGGCTGTTCGATAGGACGCTGGTGGTGGTCTCGCCACGGAATCCGCTCAAAGAGGAGGGGAAGAGGGCGAATGCCGCGCAGCGGCTTGCGGCCGCCGGAAGGGAAGTGCTCGCAAGGCCGGAGCTGAATGCCGAGGTGTGCGACGTGGAGTTCCGTCTTCAGGACGGCGACTCGCCTTTATATACCTGGCGCACCCTTGATGTTCTTGCAGAGGAATACCCCACTGACAGCCTTACCCTGGCAATAGGTGCCGATAGCCTTGCCGATATACACAGATGGAGCCGCTACGAATACATTCTGACACAATACGGAGTTGCGGTCTATCCGCGGACAGGTACGGACCTCGAGGCCGTACGCGATGCACTTCTGGCAGAAAATCCCTCCTTCCGCATAACGTTGCTGGAAGGGGAGAAGGTCGATATCTCTTCGACGCAGATAAGGAACGCCGCCGGCCGGTTTTGAAAAGTCAGCCTAGCGGGCGAGGAATTCGTCAACAACGAGTTCGGCGCGCCTGAATGTGTCTTCAAGGATGTCGTTCACAAGCTCGACATCAACGTTCCCCCGGGCGAAATCAAGTTCCCACTGAGCTTTGGCGAGCCTCTGGGCTATGGCCTCGTCGGAGTCGGTGCCACGGCCGCGAAGACGCTGCTCAAGAACTTCCATACTGGGCGGAACGATGAGTATCGAGAGGGCCTTGTCGCCGAAATAGCGCTTGAGATTGGCGCCCCCCTTCACATCCACATCGAAAATGATAACGTGCCCGGCCGCCCAGATTCTTTCGACCTCGCTTTTGAGTGTTCCGTAGAAATGGTCGGGATAGACTTCTTCGTGCTCGACGAAGGCATCTTCGGCGATGAGTTTTCTGAAACTGGCGGCATCCATGAAATAGTAGTCCACCCCGTCACGCTCCTGCCCGCGCGGAGGGCGCGAGGCCGCGCTTATCGAGAATTCGAATTCGGGATGCAGGCCCAGAAGATGGTGTACAACAGTACTTTTGCCCGCACCTGAAGGGGCAGAAAAAATGATTGTTTTGCCGTCCATTTTCTTTTAAGATTTGTGCAAAATTAGTAAATTCGCGTGATTTTTCTGAAAGAAAACCAAACACATTCATCAAATATGGTATCATTCAAAACACTCGGCCTTGTAAACACCCGTGAGATGTTTGCCAAGGCAGTTGCCGGCGGCTATGCCATCCCGGCTTTCAACTTCAACAACATGGAGCAGCTCCAGGCCATCATCAAGGCTTCTGCCGAGACCAAGTCTCCTGTTATTCTCCAGGTCAGCAAGGGCGCACGCAACTACGCCAACCAGACCCTTCTCCGCTACATGGCTGAGGGTGCTGTGGAGTATGCAAAGGAACTCGGTTGGGAGAATCCCCAAATCTGCCTCCACCTCGATCACGGTGACAGCTTCGACCTCTGCAAGAGCTGCGTTGATATGGGCTTTTCATCAGTTATGATCGATGCTTCTTCGCTCCCTTACGAAGAGAATATTGCTCTCACCAAGAAGGTCGTTGAATACGCTCACCAGTTCGACGTTACCGTCGAGGCTGAACTCGGCGTTCTCGCCGGTGTGGAAGACGAAGTTGCCGCTGAGGAGTCACACTATACACGTCCCGAGGAAGTCATCGACTTCGCTACCCGCACAGGCTGCGACTCTCTGGCTATCTCCATCGGTACAAGCCACGGCGCATACAAGTTCAAACCCGAGCAGTGCACCCGCGACCCCAAGACCGGCCGTCTCGTTCCTCCTCCGCTCGCCTTCGACGTTCTCCACGAAATCGAGAAGAAACTCCCCGGATTCCCCATCGTTCTTCACGGTTCATCCTCAGTTCCTCAGGAATATGTTGACATCATCAACGCCAATGGCGGAAAACTTCCTGATGCAGTAGGTATTCCCGAAGAGCAGCTCCGCGAGGCTGCCAAGAGCGCTGTCTGCAAGATCAACATCGACTCCGACAGTCGTCTCGCCTTCACCGCTGCAGTACGCAAGGTGTTCAACGACAAGCCCGGCGAATTCGATCCCCGCAAGTACTGCGGTCCCGCCCGCGACCTTATGGAAGAACTTTACAAGCACAAGATTGTAAACGTTCTCGGTTCCAACGGGAAGGCCGAATAAGCTGCCGTTCAGTTTATGGGAGGCCCTTCAGCAGATGACGGGCCTCCTTTGATTTTTCCGCCGTCCCCCATGCGAAGCTCGAGCTTTCTGATACTTATGAACCTGGCACTATTGTTCTGCGGATGCAAATGCACCGCAAAGGATATCCGCGCCCTGCAACCCGGAGTCTATTATTCGGCATCCTATTCCGGAGCGGATTACTTCTTCCAGATTGACAGTCTTTCGGAGAACCGCATGGAAGGAGGGCTGTATCGTGTAGAAGGGGCCGTTGCTGCACGGCATCCTTTCTCCGCCCAACTCAGGCGGCGCAGGCTGTCGTTGAACCTTGAAGGTGCAGGAGAGACCATAATCAAACTCCGTAAACTGACCCTTAATGATTACGTCGAGCCGGAGTTCGTGCTGGCGGACACCCGCCTTTTCCAGGAACCGCTCTGCGGCGTCTCGGTCGCGCGGGATGTGGTTTACGGCAATGCCCCGGGCTACTGGACCAGTCTGCCCGGGGTTGAGGCCGAGATAAGCAAGGCCATTACCGACGGCTATCTGAAAAGTTTCAAGAAAAGGGACCTTGACCTCACGCTTGACCTCTACCGCCCCGAAGGCGTCGGGGAAAAGCGTCCTCTCATCCTCTTCATCCACGGCGGAGCATTCTATATTGGCGACAAGCAGGAACCTGCGTATGTCGATTTCTGCTCGCATTTCGCATCGATGGGTTATGTGACGGCAAGCATGAATTACAGGATGGGCTTCCATCTTGGCAAGGGAGAACTCGAGCGTGCTGAGTATGCGGCCCTTCAGGATGCCGCAGCGGCGCTCAGATTCCTTGTCGCCCATGCCGACGAGTACGGAATCGATGCGGACAGAATTTTCCTTGCCGGTTCCAGTGCGGGCAGTATTACGGCCCTGAACGCAGCTTTTGCTACCGACAGGGACCGCCCGAAAGCGTCGTTCGGCGACGGGGGCCTTATCAAACGCGACGATATGGGTCCGATCCAGTCGTCGGGCAACCATCTCCGCACCGGCTACAGTATTATGGCCGTGGCCAATATGTGGGGAGCGGTCAGTTCGAAGGAGATGCTCCGCAACAGCCGCACTGACATAGTGTCGTTCCACGGCGAAGACGACCACGTCGTTCCGTTCGGTGAAGGGTATCCCTTTTCGGATGTCAACGAAATCATCACAAAACTCCTTGCCGAGCCTATGTACGGTTCGGCCTGCATAGACAGTACAGCCGCGCAGCTGGGCCTTCGTACCCGTCTCTACCCGTTCCCCGGGCAGGGCCACGCCTTCAATGTCAGCGGCCCCGAAAAGAAGCCCAACGACTTCCATCTCGTCATACGGGGGCGCATAGGGCATTTCTTCTATGAGGAGATGGTGCCTTCGGAGGCTTTGGTCGAGACTTCCGGCGATGGCACATACAGCATCCTGGGAAATGTGGAATCGGTGTGCTGGAAGGCCGAGGGCGGATTCATCCTCGAAACGGGTGCCCGCTCTGTGCGTGTGCTCTGGAGAGAGGATGCTACAGACAGGTCCGTCACCGCATCGGGAACTTATCCCGGCGGACCGGGATTTGTGGTACGGTATTAGATAATGAAAACACCGCGCCCGGCCTTTCCGGGTGCCTGACGATATGAAAAGAACGCTGATGCTGCTTCTGGCAGTGACACTCGCTTTGCCCTTTGCCCATGGCGCAGAGGCAGTTTCCACACGGACTTCAACCCCCTCCGGGAGCACTGCCCCGGTCTCGTCCGAGTCAAAGGCAAAACAGACCTACGACAAGGCTCAGAAAGCCTGGCAGAAGGCCGTTGCGGCCGACAAGGTTCAGGACGCGCTTGCCGCGCTTGAGGAGATGAAGCGCAGCGCGGAGAAACTCTCCGATGCCTGGTACTACTATAATGCCTGCTGCGAGTACCGCTCGACGCGTCTGAGCGTGAATTGGAAAGACAGGGAGGCAGCCGATGCCGCCCTGAAGAGCGAAATCGAAACCTTCGGCTCACCGATAGCATTATATGCCTGGAAACGCGACTATGCGGATGGCGGGGATCTTGAGACCTTCGTCCGGGACAATTCCAAAAAGCTCCAGAACTCGCACAACCCTCTTTTCTATTCCGACATTTCCGGCCGCGGCGTAGTATATTCCATTGTACGCCCCAGGCTTGGCAGCGACTATGAATACTGCCTGTGGAACATCGAACGTTTTGCCGAGCTTGAATCGTTTTACAAGGGAGCATATCCTCTTGCTCCTCTTGCCCGTTACTGTCGCATAAGCGGCTGGAACGTGGAAAACCGCGACTCGCTGCTCTGTGCGTTCGCGAAAGAATTCGAGGGACGGGAGGTGTCGGCTCCGGCCCGTTTCGATTTGCTCCAAAGCCGTTTTGAAAAACTCTCCCGGCCTGACTCCAAAGCTGTTGAGGCCGATTTCAAGGCTCTCCGCTCCGATATCGAGGCCCTGCGGACGTTTGTCAAGAAGATTCCGTCGGGCTATGATTTCGATTATCTCCTCAAAGACATCGACGGCCTTGCCGCTGAACTCGATGCGAAGCAGGTCGATGCGCGCATCGAAGACGGTACCGTTACCATAATGCTGCGTAACCTCAGTTCGTGCCGCGTCAGCCTTGAAAAGGACGGCAAGAGCGTGTGGAAACAGGTCGTCAGCTCGTCTGAGAGCAAATACTATATCAAGGACACCGTGCGCCTGGCCCTTGGGGTGATTGACGACGGTTCGTACGATTTCGTCTGCACTGATGCCGCCGGGGCGAAACGGTATTTCTCCGACCGTTACAGACAGCACACGATTTCGCTTGCCACGAGGCGCGACGCCGACGGCTATGCCGTCTTTGCCGCCGATTACAAGAGCGGACAGCCTCTGCGGGAGGCAACCCTGCGGCTTTGCGACAACAAGGACAAGCAGATTGCTCAGACCAGCCTTGGCAGCTCCGAGGGCGGCTTCGTGTATCTGGACAAATCGTTCTGCGCCAATCTGTCCGACAA
This sequence comes from Candidatus Cryptobacteroides sp., assembly GCA_045597785.1. Taxonomy (GTDB): domain Bacteria; phylum Bacteroidota; class Bacteroidia; order Bacteroidales; family UBA932; genus Cryptobacteroides. The sequence continues at coordinate 2,084 of JAZLKT010000044.1, read as the reverse complement.
GCGCTCGGCGCGCCTGAGTGCGGAATACCGCGATTCCTCCGGCCGCCTGCATCTTTCCGAGGACGTGTATATGTACGCATACTCGAACGCGGGCGTTGCGAAGGAGGATACGTCTCTGCGCGCAGTGCTCATCACCGACAAGGGTGCGTACACGCCGGGGGAGACCCTGCATTTCAAGGCCGTTCTCTACCGTGGTCTGTACGCGTTCGACCTCGCTGATGCGGGAACGAAGGTCAAACTGACCCTCTTCGATGCCAAATACGACGAAATCGCCTCCACCGTTCTGGCTGCGGGCGAGTTCGGCTCGGTGGCGGGCGAGTTCGAACTGCCATCGGGTGCCCGTGGCGGCATATGGCAGCTCAGGGCCGAAATCTCAGGCAGCTATCTCGCCTCGCGCAGCATCCGTGTCGATGAGTTCGTGCTCCCGACCTTCGACGTGCAGTGGGACGAGGATGACCGCTTCTATCTCCCGGGCGATACGGCCCGTCTGAGCGGACGGATAATGAGCTATTCCGGTCACACACTTGCCGGGGCAGAAGCTTCGTTTGAGTTGTCTTCCTGGTCGGAGGATTCGAAACGGACTGGTGAAGTGCCGGTCTCCGAGGACGGCAGATTCTGCATAGAGGTGCCCTGCTCTAATAATCCATGGGCATCAAATACCTTGACCCTCAGGGTGAAGGACGGCACGCTCGAAACCCTCGAATTCCAGAAATACATCCGCGTCTCCAGCCAGATACCTCTGGGGCTCGGCCTCCTCAATGCTGCAGAAGGGACATTCTCGGCTGACATGTTCAGCGGGGATATCCTTTCGGAGTCAGGCGCGCGTTTCGACATCCATTGCGGCTCGTACCCGGGAATGAAAATGCACTACACCCTTTCCGACCAGGCCGGTCGGACGGAGAGCGGCTCCTGCGCGGTGGGAGAATTCCCGCTTGATATGGGTGGGAAGCCTTCGGGAATGTATACTTTCCGACTTTCCGCTGAAGCGGTTTCCGAAAACGGAACCCCTTACAATGAAGAACGCGAACTGCGCTTCATCCTGGTACGCAAGAGCGATACTGCACTCGAGTCCGGAATCGCTGCGTTCTTTATGAACACTGATGATGATGGCAGCCTCAGCGTGCTGGCCGGCTCGTCCGAAGGCCCTGTCTGGATAGTGGCCGACCTTTATGGCGAAGGCAACAGACTGCTCGGGCATAAGGTGGTGCGGCTTGAAGGCAAGGCCGGTCAGGCCGGTTCGCTCAAGCGCATAGGGTTCGAGCGCAAGGCCTCCTATCCGCAGAACATGAGCCTCAGGCTGCTCTTCTTCAAGAACGGAAACAATTACACCTACAGCCGCGAGTTCGAGGCTCCCGAGAGCAGAGATCTGCTTCCGCTCAGTTTCACGCGCTTTACCGATACCGCCGTCCCAGGCGGACGCTACAGCTTCAGCATTGCCACGAACCGTGATGTGGAATGCGCTGCAAGCATCTACGATGTATCTTCCGAGACAATCTGGTCCGGAAAATGGTTTGCGGTGAAACCGTATTCGCGCCCTCTGCCAGATGTCGATTACAACTGTCTGAACGGATTCTGCGGCACGAGTCCGATGGCTTACGTGAACGGTTACCGTATGCTCACCAAGGCGGCCGGGCTTATGAGTGCGGATGCGGTGGAAGAGAGTGCCGTATATTTGGCCGCAGATGATATGGCGCCATCACCTTCCGAAGAGGAGGCGGCTGCTGTGCGTATCCGCAGCGACTTTGCCACGACCCTTCTCTGGGCCCCGCAGATGCGCTCCGGCGCCGATGGAAGCCTGACATTTGACTTCACTGTCTCCGACAAGCTTTCGACATACATCGTGCAGGTTTTTGCCCACGACAGCAAGTTCAACAATGCCGTGCTCAGCGCAGAGATGCTCGTAACCATCCCGGTCAAGGTGGCTGTGGTGCAGCCGCAGTTCCTGTACGAAGGAGACGCCTATGCGGTCAACGTGACGCTTTCGAGCAGCCTTGCCACATCTTCGAAGGGGACCTTGAGTGTGGCTCTCTATGACGGAAGTCTCATCCCTGCCGGTTCGGTCCCGACGGGCCAGAAAGAAGGCG
>JAZLKT010000043.1:0-4122 GCA_045597785.1 Candidatus Cryptobacteroides sp. | reverse complement strand
TGACGGTCCTTCGAAGAAAGACTGGCGCGGTGGTCGCGGTATCCTCGAGAACATCATCCCTTCAAGCACTGGCGCTGCCAAGGCTGTCGGCAAGGTTCTCCCTGAGCTCAACGGCAAACATACCGGTATGAGCCTCCGCGTTCCCACATCTGACGTCAGCTTCGTTGACCTCACCTGCGAGCTCAAGACTCCCGCTACCTACGACGAGATCTGCGCCGCTATGAAAGAGGCTTCCGAAGGCGAACTCAAGGGCATCCTCGGATACACCGACGAGGCTCTCGTTTCCACAGACTTCCGCAACGACGCCCGCACTTCCATCTTTGACGTGAAGGCCGGTATCCAGCTCGATCCTACTTTCGTAAAGGTTTGCGCCTGGTACGACAACGAGTGGGGTTACAGCAACAAGGTCTGCGAAATGGCCAAAGTCATCACGAAGTAATTCCGACTTCCGATACACCAGGAAGGCTGACCTCACCGGTCAGCCTTTTATTATACCTGATAGTTGCATCACCGCACGAGCGGGAGGCAGAGGCGGGTTCAAGGCAGCGGCAGTTATGCCGGAGCCCATGGCCGCCCGTGGCATGTGAACGGGTGGCACGAGCATAGCGAGTGACGGGATGGAGCGCGAAGCGCGGAAGGCTTCCGGCATAACTGCCGCCGCCTGAAGCACGGAAAAAAAGGAATTACAGATCCGCGAACTTGAGCTGCGGATGACGGGCAGCCGACGCCTCATCAGGCCTGCGGACAGGCGTATTGTGCGGTGCGGTCCTGACCATCTCGGGAGCGTGCGCAGCCTCATCGGCAATAAGCCGCATCACAGAGATGAAACTGTCAAGCGTATCCTTGTCTTCCGTTTCCGTAGGCTCAATCATGATGGACTGATGGAAAAGCAGCGGGAAATAGATGGTCGGCGCGTGAAAACCGTAATCGAGCAGCCTCTTCGCAACGTCAAGCGTAGTGACTCCCGTTGACTTGTCAGCCAGGCCGTCGAACACAAACTCGTGCTTGCACACACCCTCTATGGGCAGGCAATACACATCCTTCAGGCTCTCCTTTATATAATTGGCCGACAGCGTCGCAAGCCTTCCGAGCATAGGAACATTCTCGCGGCCGAGCGAAAGAATGTACGCATATGCACGCATCATAACACCGAAATTGCCATGGAACGCACTGACTTTGACCGAAGGCAGGAACTCCTTCAACCTGTCGTTCACGCCGACCGGTCCCGAACCGGGGCCACCACCTCCGTGAGGAGTCGAGAAACTCTTGTGAAGGTTCAGGTGCATCACGTCGAAGCCCATATCACCCGGGCGTACGACCCCGATCAGAGGGTTCATATTCGCCCCGTCGTAATACATCAGACCGCCGCAGCCGTGAACAAGGGCGGCAATCTGGCCTATCTGCGACTCGAAAAGACCGAGTGTATTGGGGTTCGTAAGCATCATACCGGCGATTTCAGGGCCGAGCAGCGGCTTCAGAGCTTCGACATCCACACGGCCGTCGGGGCGCGAGCCGACCTGCACGACCTGCAGACCGCACACAGCCGCACTTGCAGGATTGGTACCGTGCGCGCTGTCGGGAACGATAATCTTCGTACGCGCAGCATCGCCGCGGCTCTGATGGAACCTGCGTATGAGCATAAGACCGGTAAGTTCGCCGTGCGCACCGGCGCAAGGCTCGAACGTAAACGCCTTCATCCCCGTAATCGAGCACAGGCACTTCTCCAGGCCATCGCGCAAAGCGACTGCACCGGCTGCATCCTCATCGCTCTGAAGCGGATGCAGCGAAGCGAAGCCAGGATGCGCGGCGAGTTCCTCGTTGATTTTCGGATTGTACTTCATCGTACAGCTTCCGAGCGGATAGAAACCGCTGTCAACACCGAAATTCATCTGGCTGAGCGCCGTGTAATGGCGGACGACATCAACCTCGGAAACCTCGGGCAGAGCCGGTGCCTCCGAGCGGGACAGTTCTGAATCAAGAGCCGGCGCAGCGGGGAAAGAACTCTTCGGAAGGCTCCAGCCACGCTTTCCCGGTGCCGAAAGTTCGAATATGAGTTTATCGTAATATTTCATAACGCAGCCCTCCTACAGATTCTTAACGACTTCGACAAGACGCTCCACCTCCTGCCGCGAACGTCTTTCGGTAACGCAGAAAGTGACATAGCCCTCTTCGGTAGGCAGAGCTCCGAAGAAACCCTCATCGGCAAGGGCCCGGCGAAGAGCGGCAGCATCGCACAGAGGCTTGAGAGCGAACTCCTTGAGGAACGGTCTGCCCGGGAACGGATCTTCGAACTTGCCGGTCGCAATCAGCGCGTCGTGCAGGAAATGCGCGCCTTCACTACTTAGAGTGCAGACACGTTTCAGTCCATCAGCACCCATAAGCGAAAGATACACAGTTACATACAGAGCAAGAAGGCTCTCGTTCGAGCAGATGTTGCTTGTCGCCTTCTCGCGACGGATATGCTGTTCGCGGGCCTGAAGAGTAAGCACGAAAGCACGCTTTCCGTCGGCGTCGGTCGCGGCACCGACAATGCGGCCGGGCAGTTTGCGCATCAGAGCCTGGCGGCAGGCAAGGAAGCCGATGTATGGGCCTCCATAGCACATCGGGATACCGAGGCTCTGACACTCTCCGCAGGCTATATCGGCGCCCCATTCAGCGGGAGTCCTAAGCACTGCAAGAGCCGAAGGATCGGCATAGATGGCCATCAGCGCACCGGCGGCGTGGCAGGCATCGGCAAAACCGGACAGATTTTCCACAATACCGAAACGGTTGATTGAAGGCAGAAGCACTCCGCACACTCCCCCTTCGGCAAGTGCACCCTCGAGCGCGGCCTTCGAAGTCTGGCCGTCAAGGCTGTCAATCGTAACGAGTTCCAAGCCGTGGAAGCCCATATATGTCTTCAGCACAGCCACAACCGACGGCAGGAGCGTCGAAGATACAAGCACCCTGTTGCAACCGGGTTTCGCCGAGGCGGAAGCCATAAGCAGAGCTTCTGCAGCAGCGGTGGCACCGTCGTACATCGAAGCGTTCACGACGTCCATCCCGGTCAGAGCGCAAATCATACTCTGATACTCGAAAATGTAACGGAGCGTACCCTGGCTTATCTCGCACTGATACGGTGTATATGCCGTGAGGAACTCGCTTCGCTGCGCAATCTGCGCGCACACGGCGGGGCTGTAATGGTCGTAGGCACCCTGCCCGGCAAAGCAGGTCAGATGACGGTTCTTTGAATCGAGCGCATCGAAAAAGCGGCGCAACTCGAGTTCCGAAAGCGCCTCGGGCAGTTCATACTCCTTACGGTAGATGAACTCGTCCGGGACATCGGCATACAACTCGTCAAGGCTCTTTACAGAGCAGCGCTCCAGCATTGACGACACGTCCGCCGGAGTCTGTGGAAAATAAGGAAACTCCATATATTATTTGCAGATAGCTTCGTACGAAGCGGCATCGAGCAGAGCGGCGGCCTGCGAAGGGTCGGTCATCTTCACCTTGATGATCCAGGCGGCATAAGCGTCCTCGTTGATCGATTCGGGAGCGGCATCAAGCTCGGCATTCGTTTCCACCACTTCCCCGCTGACAGGGCTGTAAAGATCGCTCACCGACTTCGTGCTTTCCACTGCGCCGAAGACGTCGCCCTTCGAAAGGTTTGTCCCCACGGCGGGGAAATCCACATAAACAATATCTCCGAGCTCACTCTGAGCGAAATCCGAAATACCGATGAAAGCGAATCCGTCTTCAACGCGGACCCATTCGTGCGACTCGCTGTAACGGAGTCCTTCGACAAATTTGGCCATTGTGTGTTACTTTTTATAATTGGTCTGATAGAAACGTTTTCTTATGACGACAGCCGGATAAGGCTTGCCGTGTATGCGCAGCTGAAGCGCGGTTCCAAGCTTCGAATATGCACTCTGCACGAGTGCGAAGCAAAGACTCCTTCCGAGGCTGGGGCTTCTGTAGCCGGTTGTCACGCGGCCTATCACCTCGCCTCCGGTAGTCTCGACATCGTATCCGGCACGCGGGATGGCACGGTCGAGCACCTCCACGCCCACAAGCTTGAGAGCGGTTCCGTCCGCCTTCTGCGCGGCGATTGCCTCGCGGCCGATGAATTCGGACTTCTCTGTC
>JAZLKT010000042.1:0-2662 GCA_045597785.1 Candidatus Cryptobacteroides sp. | reverse complement strand
AAGTACTTCAACTCAATGCTGATGAAAAACCCCTACAAGAATTGGAAATAACACGTCAATTTATAAAACTTTCTGTGCTTACAGCCGCAATGTCCGCATTGGCTTGCGGCTGTAATGCAACAGGATATGACCCGAAGCGCCCGGAAGAAGAGGGCCCTTCGGCCCCTAAGGTGGTGCAGGTCGAAAAGGCCGAAGCCACTTTCGATACGGAAGTCAATGAACTTTCGAGTATGTGTTTCAATGCTGCCCACGACGGATTCTATGCTGTTTCCGACGGCGGCAAGGTGTATGAACTGAATCTCGACGGCACTACCCGCAGTGTCCTCTTCAATGAGGAGGGCTACGACTGGGAGGGAATAGACTGGGACGGCTCCACCATTTGGCTTGAAGAAGAGACCGAAAGTGCTCTCTACACCCTGAAGGACGGCACCCTGACCAAGGTCGTCGATATTGAAATTCCCGAAGGCGGCGCTTCAGGCAAAGGCCCCGAGGGCATGATGTGCAAGGGCGATACCATTTATGTGGCCAACCAGGCCCAGCCCACGCGCATTGTAAAATACTGTAAGACAAGCGGTACGGTAAGCGGAGCGTTCGACATCACTTTCAATAAGAAGTTTCTTTCCGATCTCTGCTACGACGCGACCGACGATACAATGTGGATAGTTGACAGCAAGGGGCCTGCGTTCTATCACTGCACTCTTGACGGCAAACTGCTCGCCACATACGAAATGCCTCTCACCTTTATCGTTCAGGCCGAAGCGCTCGTAATAGACCGCGAGGCCGGCATCGCTTGGGTGGGATGCGATGTCAAATCGAAAATCTACAAGATCAAACTATAGCTTATGGCATTCGACCCGCTTGATATGAACAACTACAGGGCGGATAAGCTGCCCAAGATGAGCAAGTCCAAGTTCGAGACCTGGATGTCCAGGCTCGGCGGACCTCTTGCGATCATCGTATTCGTGTGGATATGCTGGTTCAGCCACATCGGCTTCATCGACAACTTCAATCCCGATACGCTGTCCGCTACCGCGGCCAAGCGTCTCGCTGCCCTTGGTGTTGACGGCTTCAGGCGCGCCTGCTACGCAATGCTGGCTATCTTCGCTTCGAGCCTGATACTCTGGATGACGGAAGCCATCGCCAATTATCTGACTTCGCTGCTGGTCATTCTTGCGATAGTGCTCTTCAACGTGACTACGCAGAAAGATGCGCTCGCGCAGCTTGGACATCCGGTGATGTGGCTGAACATCCTCAGCTTCGTGCTGGCAAGCATGCTCGTGAAGACCCAGTTCGCCAAGAGGCTCGCCCTCGCGTTCGTCATCAAGTTCGGAAAGAGTGCCAAGGGAGTGCTTTGGAGCTTCCTGGTCATAAACCTCGTGCTCTCGGCATTTATCTCCGCCACAACCGTGAAGGCGACGATTATGCTGCCTATCTTTATGGTTGTGTGCGCTATCTACGGCGCGTCGGATGGCAACCGCAACAACTTCGGGCGTAACCTTGTGATTCAGAACCTCTTTCAGGTTAACATCGGTGCCAATGCCTTCTACACGGGGTCCGGTGCCCATCTGCTGGCCATTTCGCTCATTATGGGCTACCTCGGGAGCTGCAACTTCGGCTATTCGCAGTGGCTCGTGAGCGTCGGCCCGATGAGCGTGATTATCCTCATTATCGGCCTGCTGCTCGGAATGTACGTCTTCTTCCCGATGAAGAAGGAGGAGCAGGTGCCGCAGATTGAGGGCGGCCTCGAGCGTCTGCGCGACGAACTCAAGGCTATGGGCAGGATGTCCGTCGCCGAATGGAAGGCCGTGGGTATCTTCGTGCTCGTGCTGGTGCTCTGGATTACGAAGGGCACGTTCCACAATATAGACGAGACGATTGTGGCCCTGATTGGTGCCGTTCTGGCCCTGCTGCCAGGCATTGGCGTGGTGAAGTGGAACGACGTCGACATCCCCTGGCATCTGATGCTCTTCAGCGCCGGTGCCTATACGCTCGGAAGCGGCCTCAATGCCACTGACCTGCCCAATACGATGGTCAACGCCGGATTCGATGCGCTAGGCATCACCAACGGTACTCCGTTCTGGCTGCTGTACGTGATTCTTACCTTCCTTATGATGTATTCTGGCCTGGTATTCCAGAGCAAGACCATACGCACGATGGTGTTCGTGCCCATTGCCCTTGGCGTCGAGACCCGTTTCGGCTTCCCGCCGATGAGTATCGCGCTGCCTGTCGCAATGCTTATCGAGCACGTGTACGTGCTGCCGTTCAACAGCAAACCGGCCGCGTTGCTCTATAATACCAACCAGTACAGTCAGACAGATGCCTTCAAGTACGGCATCACTATGATGACCATTTCGTGGATACTCATCCTTGTGTGGGGTGAGACTGTCCTCAAATGGATTGGTATTACTCCCGGTCTGTTATGATTGAGATAAAAACGGAAGTCCACGACCGCTATTCGGTCGAATTCAAGCTCGGCTTTGTGGCCGGGCAGAAGAGCGAGGGCGATTTCAGCCTTCGTATGTGGATTTTCGTGCCTTCGAGCCTCGACCTCACACCGGCGACCTTTACCAAAACGGAGTTCTACAGGTGCGTGAAGTCGAACGTGAGGCTCATTACGCCGCAGTTCGATGCGTCGTCGATTGTCGATGGCGATGCTCTTCCG
>JAZLKT010000041.1:0-25688 GCA_045597785.1 Candidatus Cryptobacteroides sp. | reverse complement strand
ACTCACCCAGAAAGAGCAGAGTATCGCCAAACAGATACTGTTCGACATTCAAAGCGGCGAGCTTATGCTCGAAGATGGTATTCAGCTCCGCGACTACATCAACGAATATATGGAGCGTGAGAAGAATGACAGGATTCATCGTCTCGCAGAAGCCATAGGGGCCGACGAATCCAGGTTGAGGCAACTCTATGACCAACAGCCAACAGCCTCGAACCTAAACGAATTCGGTCGTTTTGACGCCCTCGTTGAAACTGTAGACCGGAATAAGGCCAAAGCATTTATCGAAGCTCAAAGAGGTGAATCCATACGAGCACGCAGCCTCAACGCAGAAGTGAATAACCTGCTGCGAAGATTCCTTCTGGGCAACTTCTCAGAATTAATCCATTCACCAAGCCCGACACCCACCAATGCTGGAATCACACACGTTGATACCGTCAACATCGGCCAAAACATAGAGCACGCAGACACAGTAGTAATCAATAATCACGGAGGGAACCAATAATGCAAGTCTTAGGAACAGTAAACATTGGCCAGAACATCGAAAATGCCCAGAACTGCGAGATCAACAATTTCCAAAACTCCTCACAGCACAAAAGCACAGCTAATGTTCAGCCGCAAATAGCCACCCCAGCCGAAACCAACAGTCAAGCAACTTGTCCTGAGGTGAAACCAATCCGTCTCAACCCTGACGTCGACAAAATCGACTTCATCCGCGTCATCAACGCAATGTGCGAATACGGATTCTTTACGACTCCCTCCGGTGTCAAAGCCTACAAGAAAGATGTCTTTGCAGCTCTGGGGTCAATGTTGAATACAGATTTTTCAAAGTTCCAGAAAAATCTTTCCGAGTCAAAGGCTGTTAACAACCATTCGTTATCGACAACGAACATCTTTGATAACCTTCGGAAAATTGCAATAGCGCAAATTGAGAAATAAAACATACATTAGTAACGATGAGCAAAATACTAAAAAGTGATAATGCTGTAAAGGCCGTATATGAAGACGATTTTCAGCAATTCCTAAAACAAATCGGAATATTGGACGAGGTTGCAAAAGGCTCAATAAAATGCAAATTTTGCGGAGAGCCAGTATCTTTGGACAATATAGTTTCTATTTTTCCGGAAGGCGGAACAATAAAGGTTGTGTGCGATAAACCACAATGCATTACCGCAATGAATAATTATTTTAACGAAAAGCAATGATAAACATCAATATTATTATTCCAGTCGGATTGGGTGGTGCTATCATTGGTGGTAGCATTGTTGCATATTTACTTAATCATCCTGAAGTAATTGAGAAAATCTTGTCTCTTATTTTCAAGGGGCTTAAATGTTTCTTCAAAAGTGCAGATAAGTTTTTCGTCAAGTACAACATCCAAGCAAATATCAATTCTTATGTATCTGAGCTTAACAAGAAGGTGCCAAACCTTGATGCCCAGAATGTAAAACTTGAATGGATAGGAGACGATATGACGCCAGAACAATTCTTAAAGTCTGGCAGTCTTGTGTTAAGGATGCATAAAAGTGCTAGTCAGAGCAAGAATATTGTTGCGGCCACTTATACTTTTGTGTCGTGTGAAGTCGTAAAAAAAGCAAAAACATATCTCTCCTTATCTCAAAAAGAAGCCATCGATTTATTTGTGTCATTCAAAGTCCTTGAGAAAGCAGGACATGATATTATGGATGCTTTCGTTCAGAACTACCTTCGCGAAGGTCTTGAAAAAGACACAGTTGATGGGCTCTATGCAAAATTTGAGAAAATTGACGCTGGTGGATTGTTCTTTCCTGTTTTCATTCTGGAAATGACTTTTCTAGGAGAGAAGATCTTTGGTAAAGGGGTCAGCAAGAATAAAATATACACAGAAGTTAATGATTTGATATCATTTTTACTTTCATTATCAATCAGGAACACTGGAGAGAACTCATGCCTGGAACATAATGGCGATTATTCAAAATTTGCAATTCGTATTGTTGGCAAACAGGCAAAAATCGAGGATCAAGGAAAAGAGGTCTACGTGAGAAACATTAAGCCCTTAGTCGGTTCGACAGACACGATATATCTTATTGGCAACGTCAACAATAAGCCGTTCATTGATGACGTCGCAAGAGACATAATTGATGACGATACGATGGAAATATACCACAAGATTACTTCTCAGGCACAACTGAGAAATCATGAAGGCGAAAAGTTTGACGTCAACAATTACGTTGTAATACTACGCAAGAAAGCCGTAGAAATTATCACGAGGAATTAATCCCTCATAAATTTCAATGGCTACTTTTTGATGATTAATTCAATCTTCCCATCCGAGATAATCTCCAGATATTCACGGATGTTGATTGTTTCAGCTCCAAGGAATTGACAGCATGCCGGAATTTTCTTGAAACACTTGCTGTCGTTCTCCGCTGAACTTTCATCGGTCAAAACACGAAGATCGTCACCGAACAGACTGCCAGCCATTCCCTTCTTTTCCATATAAGCACACTGAAGGATGGAGAAGTCCCCGCTCTGCTGATATGCTTCAGACTGCGCAAGACGCTGCTCTGGGGATAGTGAGTCATATTTGGCTTTGATGGTGAAATTCTCATTGACTATCCTCTGTAGCTTTGCCTCGGGCGGGAAGAAATCAGGCTTGACCAAAAGGTCTTTCGCGGCTTTCGTTTTCAAGAAAGGCAGCTTTGTTGTAATAATACCCTTCGACATCCTTGAGCATTCCCAGAAGACTGATTCCGTCATGATGATCTCGCGGCCGAGGAAAAGTCGTTCAAAGAGTGGAACGAGCTTTCCTTCCTTGTCAAGCGGGAGGTAATACTCAACAAGACGGTGCAGAGAGCAGGTATCAACGACTACCACCATAGACGAAGGCCCTCCACCACCTTTGCAGGAATCTTCATCCTATACAATTCCGCTGGACGCACTGTTCCATCGTGAAGTGCTATGGAAAGAGTGCTTAAGAATTTTGGAGAATATATCGGTTGAGGCGCTGAAGGATGACGCTTGAATCCGTCACTGCCCGTCAATTCAGCTTTTTCTTGTGCCTTCTTCTGATTGGCGTATTGCTCATTCAAGTCTTCGATTACCTTTCCATAATCTTTCTGGGATATCCTTCCGCTATATAACAGCCGCGTGAAGAGTGCGCGTCTGCTTATGAAACACTTTGTTGATATCTCGTCAAACAGAGGGAACTGATAATCATTAGTGCCGTCAGCAACGACGATTTTGTTCACCTGGTCTGCATATTCTCCTACGAGGAAATAGTATGCGAAATCATTGCACCACCTCTCGATAGAAGACATTGTTTTGTAGTCAAGTGAGACAACATCCAAGGATTCAACTTCCTCCTTGTCAAGAACGCAGTGGCCAAGTTCATGGAGAAGCGTGAATATCTCTCTTTTGAAGTGGCTATATCTCTTCAGTACAATGAAATTGGGTTTCAGGAAGAATCCGTCAATGTTCGCCTTTTCTTTCTTGTTAGGCGCTTCAAGATATTCAAAAACAAGAACTCCGACCTCGGCAAGGTTAGTAATCAATGCCTTGAGGAAATCTCTTGCCGTCTTGCACTTACCCTTGGGATAAATAATCTCCCGAATTTTTTGGGCAGCAGAACTCGGGTCTGTGCGCTGAGTGCAATGGGGAATACCTATTTCTGTCTTCACATTTGACAGGACATCAAGGGAGGCCAGGTAGTTCTTCAAAGACTCATAATCATTGACAACCTTCTTTGAAGTGAAGTTCAACTCCTCATTGAATGTCTTCTTCCGGAAGAAAACACTCATGCTGTCAGAAGCAACTATCGGTGAAGGATCAACGTAGAAAGAGAGGCCCTTATTGAAGAGAAGATTGTCAATCTTCTTCAGAATCTTGAGGTCAATCTGGTCGGCAAAAACCTGCTCGTGAGAATACTTGCGTTTCAGTCCATTGTTGATAACATCCAATAAATCAGCATCTTTCATCCCATACAAAGATAAAAGATAACGTAATCTACTGATATTAAGTTCAACATTCATTTTGCAAAAGTAGTAAAACTTGTTTAATCATCCTACTTTGTCGTGTTTCATGATAGATGATTCGTATCTATATAAAAACTTTCTCCGCCCACATCCTTTCAGTATTGAGATATAATTCTTGTAAATGTTGCCAAAATACTGGAAATTGCTCTTTTGTATATTGTATATCGAAGCCATGTATGGATTTGTGGTATTTGTCAGCATACAACTCTTTATTTGCTGGGTCCCTCATAGCAAAAGATTCGGAATCAACCTCCTCAATGGCAGAAATATAAATATTGATTTTAGTAATCAATTCAACACAACTGATGCAATGGATTTTTTTAATGAGTCTTCAATGACACATAAGATTGTGCTAAGTATATGGGTCTTTATTCTTTTTGCTAATTCTTTTCTTTCTGAAGTATTCAACGAACTGTCCTTGTGCAAATACAAATTAAGGAGAATTGCTTTTAGCATCAATTCCACGGATTGACGATAGCAGAACATAATTGGATACAATAATTCCTCATTATACTTTTCGGAATAATCGCATTGGCTGTCTGCCAATTGTTCTGCTGCATCTTTATACCCTTTGGCCATAGTAGTGAACGCTATTTGATTAAATTCGTATCCGCAGCGTCGCAATCCGGGATATTTGAAGCCATCGTCCCACACCTCGGTATTATTAAGTATTCTGAATAAAATGTTCTCCATATTGAATCTAAATTTTATGATGTTGTTTTCCTAGTTTATGAATCCTGTCCGAGTAGTTTTTCATACCTTGGTAGCGTAATCCCGTCTTGTTAGTTTCTTTTGCAATCTCTGACTTGAACTTAAGTGTTGTCGTAAGGGAATTGTTGGGGAGACGAACGCCTGTAATTTCTGTAATGCCTGATTTATAGGTGGTCTTTCCTTGACTAATTTTAAACCCGGCATCAGTGACAATTTTGATAATGTCAGGAACTAGATGTTTAAAATCAAATTGAGAGGAAATAGTAATGTCATCAACAAATGTTGTAAAATGCAACTGATTCTGTTCCGTGATTTTTTTGATTTGCTCACCAGTCTTTGCAAATACCAGATTTGCTATTGTAGTGGATGTGGGTGAGCCTTGAGGAAGGTGCCCCTCATAAGTTGTGAGTTTGGTCATTAATGCTGCGACATCTGGAGAAAAGCCATTGAGGACAAACGTATTATACACCATCCTATTTGTAATAGAGGGGAAAAAGTCTTTTAGGTCCGTTTGAAAAACATACTTTTGCCCTTTGTGGACACAGGCATTGAGAATATTGTCTCTACCCTTGACACCACCATACGCATAATCAGGGAAATCAATGTGTTTTACCAAGTAGGAATTCAATTTCTTCTGGATAGTTTTAAGTTCAGGTTTAGGGGGATTAATACACCTGTAATAGTACAATCCGAACTCCTCACGGTATTTGGGCTTGTTCAACCTTTTGTTGCCAAACTTGTCCTTCTTGAATTTCTTGAATTCATCGTAATAATCCTCAATATTATCAACAATATGCAAAACTGTATCAGGACTCGTTCCTAATACGAAATAGCATAATGTATCCGGTTTTTGTATGAGCATAAAATGATGAAAAAATAAAAGGGATGTTACCAGCCAAGTCGATTAATGATAAATGTAGCAAGCTCAGCGATTTTTCCAAAAGCGCGGATTAATCCGAAAGCCTTTAGGCAAAAACAGCCAATCTTTTTAAGAAGAGCACCTATCTTTAGGGGCTTCCTTACTTTGCAATAATTATAAAGAACGACTCTCCTGCTGGAGATGGAACAACGGCTCTTTGAGCCAAGGAGCCAAGTACCTTGTACTCGCTCCTCGTGAAAAATAATTTTTTTCATAATAGAACATTTAATGGGCAACATCGCCCGTGTCCTATCACGATGTCACGCAATGTCTATATGCGCTGTCCCTGTTCCATCCCCTTTATTCCGTGTCCTAAAACACTTAAAGATTAACGACAAAAATGAGTCTATAATACGATATACATCAAAAACCATAGATAACAATAATGTCTAATCAGTTTACGCTACCAAGCAATCTATGTGTCGTAATCGGCATACAGAGAGCAGGGCAGAAACACCATACCGGGCCAAAGACCTTTCGGCTGTGAAACTGAATTCACTTCAAGAACTAGCATTGGCGTGACTATTTATCTCAAAGAACTCATTACAAAATTACTGCTTAATTCCAAATTCTCAAATTTTAAAATGAATTTTCATTATCTTTATACTCGGAATCAGAGAGCTGCACTAACCCTGCAACTCCATGAAAATCTTCATCGACAATGGCCACGGTCATTTCACCCCGGGCAAACGTTCTCCAGACGGGCAGCTCCGCGAAGCCTTCTTCAACCGCGAAATCGCAAGACGAATAGTCCTGGACCTTCAGTACGGAGGCTATGATGCCGAACTCCTCGTTCCAGAGGATGACGATATCTCCCTCAAGGAGCGCTGCCGGTGCGATGTCGTACCTATTTCTCGTATTATTCCTTTGAATGATTCTCGTTAGGAAATTAAAAGTTTCTCTTAACTTTTATACTGCCTATGAGTTATTGCGCCAAAAGGGAAGATTAACGCATCTGCTTAAATAGGCACGCAATTTCTATTGTATGTAAAGGATTATTTATGGATTATCCTCCGAACGATTTCAGTATCACGCAAATTCACTATCTTTGCACGTCAGAAGGATGAAACTTGACATAAATTGGCCTTGATAAGCCAATTTCCGTGCAACAAAGCAACTTTATAAATTTATGCTTGTTATGAGGTTTGTTTTTGATTTTCCAGCAAAAACTGTTGCATATCTGTTGCACGGGAGTCTTTCAGGTTTCACTAATTTGCTGACAATACGAAAGTTATGGCCGATTCCAATTTCATCGATTATGTAAAGATATACTGCGCGTCGGGGCACGGCGGAGCGGGCTCTGTGCATCTGCACAGGGCCAAGTATGTGCCCAAAGGGGGGCCTGACGGCGGCGACGGCGGCCGTGGCGGACACATCATCCTGCGAGCCAACCCTCAGTTCTGGACTCTTATCCACCTCAAATACCGCAAACATGTGAAAGCCGATGACGGCGGCAACGGAAGCGGAGCCCTCCAGCACGGCAAGAACGGAGCCGACATCACACTCGACGTCCCCGTCGGCACGGTGGTGAAGGATGCCGAGACCGAAGAGGTGCTTTTCGACCTTACCGAGCCGGGCGAAGAGAAGATACTCTGCCCGGGTGGCCGCGGAGGCTGGGGCAATGACCATTTCAAGACCGCTACCCAGCAGACTCCGCGCTACGCACAGAGCGGCGAGGAAGGCGTTGAGGGCTGGTTCATCCTCGAACTCAAACTGCTTGCCGATGTGGGCCTCGTGGGCTTCCCCAATGCTGGTAAATCCACGCTTCTGGGCAGCATCACCTCTGCCAAACCGAAGGTCGCTTCATACGCATTCACAACCCTCGAACCCAACCTTGGAATCGTCCGCTACTACGACGACCAGTCGTTCGTGATGGCCGACATCCCCGGAATAATCGAAGGCGCCCACGAAGGCCGCGGCATCGGAACACGCTTCCTGCGGCACATCGAGCGCAATTCGGTGCTTCTCTTTATGGTCAGCTGCACGGAAGAGGACATTGCCGGGGCATACCGCACACTTCTTTCGGAGCTTGAACTCTACAACCCTGAACTCCTCGACAAGCAGCGCGTGCTTGCCATCACCAAGTGCGATGTAATCGACTCCGAAATCGAGAAGGACATCGCGCGTCATCTTCCGCGAAAGCTTCCTCACGTGTTCATCTCATCGGTGAGCGGTGAGGGCCTGAACGAACTCAAAGACCTGCTCTGGAAGGCGCTGCACCAATAGAAGAATGGCCACTTTATTCAATAAGCTCGAAGCCCTCGACATGGACTGGACGCTCGCGATAAACAGCCACCACGCGGCCTGGTCCGACGGCTTCTGGCTTTTTATGAGCGATGTCCAGGTGTGGTATGTGCTCTATATCCTTGTGGCGGCCGCATTCATCTGGCGTCTCGGGTGGAAAAAAGGGGTCATTATGATAGCGGCAACGGCCCTTTGCGTAGTGGCAAGCGACCAGCTGTGCAACCTCGTCAAGGATGCGGCGGAGCGCCTGCGCCCCTGCAACGACCCGCGTATGGTGGCCCGGGGGCTGCACATTCTGCAGAAACCCGGCCTGAAGCATCCGTACGGCTTCTGGAGTGCTCATGCGGCCAATGCGGCCGTGTTCGCGTTTTGCAGCGCAAAGGCTTTCCGTATGGACCTTGTCCACGGAAAGACCCGCACTTACGCGCGGGTCTATCCTGTGATAATAACTCTTTGGGCGCCCCTTGTAGGAGCGAGTCGTGTATTCGTAGGGAAACACTTCGTGGGCGACGTGCTCACCGGCTTCGCAGCGGGCACAGTTGTCGCCGCTCTTATTTGCGGCCTGTGCTGCCGAATCCTCCTTCCCCGCGCTGCGAATCGCCGAGTTCGCTGACCTCTTCCCACTCTGCCTTTTCGTGCTTTGCGAGCACCAGCTGGGCGATTCTCTCGCCCGGCTCGATGCTGAACGGCTCATTGCTGAGATTCACCAGAATTACCTTTACCTCGCCGCGGTAGTCGGCATCGATGGTGCCGGGCGTATTTAGCACGGTGATGCCGTGCTTCGCGGCAAGCCCGCTGCGAGGTCTTACCTGTACCTCGTAGCCTTCAGGTATCTCCATATACAGCCCCGTGGGGACCATGGCTCTCTGGAGGGGGGCCAGGGTGATGGCTTCGGCGATGTCGGCACGTACGTCCATCCCGGCGCGCAGAGGCGTGGAATAGGAGGGGAGAGCGTTGGCGCTCCGGTTGATCACTTTTACGGTCATATGATTGATGCTACTTCGGTGCGAGTTTGTAAAGCACACCGGTTATTATTGCGAACAGTACGTTGGGCAGCCACAGTGCAATGGCCGGTGGCAGCGCGCCAGTGAATACGAACATCTGCGAGAAGCGCAGGAAAAGGATGTACGAGAATGCCAGACCAATGCCCAGACCAAGGTTGAGGCCGATTCCGCCGCGTCTTTTCTTCGAGGAGAGCGAAACACCCATCAGCGTGAGGATGAAGGCGGAGAAGGGCAGGGCAAAACGCGTGTGCTTCTCGATTTCGGAGAACATCACCTGAGCGTCACCCCGCATTTTCTGTGTCTCGATGAGGTCGTTCAGTTTACCTATGGGCAGGGTTTCCACCGTCTTCTGGTTGAAGTAGAAGTCGTCGATGGTAAGCGCGATAACGGTGTCGAGCTTTTCGCCGCTGCTGACCACGTCACCGAGGCCCTCGGCATAGTCGCGGATGAAATAGCGACGCAGGCGCCAGCCTCCCAGAGTGCTGTCCCAGGCGGCCGATTCGGCCGAAAGCTTGCTTGTAAGCCGGTTGTCTTCGATGCTCTCGAGCGTGAACTTGTAGGCAGTCTTGTTCCAGTTTGAGAACGATTCGACAAACACGAACTGCCCCGGGGCTATCTGGTAATGGATGTTCTTGGTCTTGCTGGTCGCCTTGTATTTTATGTACGTCTGTTCGAATTCCACCCGCGTTGCATTGGAGTTGGGTATCACGAACAGGCTGAGCGCCAGCGAACTGGCTGCAATCAGCGCCGCAGCGGCAATGTACGGAACCATCATCCTGTGGAAACTTACGCCTCCGGAAAGGATGGCGATGATCTCCGAATTCGCCGCCATGCGCGAAGTGAAGAATATCACCGTAATGAACACGAACAGGGGTGAGAACATATTCGCGAAATACGGTATGAAGTTGAGGTAGTAATTGAAGATAATATCGTGCAGAGAGGCTTCGTTCTTGACGAAGTCGTCAATCTTCTCGGATATGTCGAATATGATGACAATGCCGATTATGAGCACGAGCGAAACCAGGAAGCTCAGGATGAACTTCTTGAATATGTAGGCGTCTATCTTTTTAACGTACAGGTTCCTCATCGCTAAAGTCTTGTCGTAATGCGTTTTACTGCATCTTCCTTCCATGCCGCGAAATCGCCCTGCTCAATGTGCAGCCTGGCTTGCCGCACCACGTCGAGATAGAAGGCGAGGTTGTGTTCGCTGGCTATCATCGCGGCGAACATCTCGCCGGCTATGAAGAGGTGCCTGAGGTATGCCTTGCTGTAGGTTCTGTCGACAAAGGACGTGCCTGCGGGGTCGAGGGGAGAAAAGTCATCCTTCCACTTTTCGTTGCGCATATTCATTATGCCGTTCCAGGTGAAAAGCATCCCGTTGCGTCCGTTGCGGGTGGGCATCACGCAGTCGAACATATCCACTCCGCGCGATATGGCCTCCAGGATGTTGGCCGGCGTTCCCACTCCCATGAGGTAGCGCGCCTTGTTGCGCGGAATCACCGGGTCGAGCAGTTCGATCATCTCGTACATCTTTTCCGTGGGTTCGCCCACGGCCAGGCCGCCGATTGCGATTCCGGCATCGGCATATTCGAGCGCGTGCTCGGCCGCCTTGATGCGCAGATCGGGATAGACGCACCCCTGGATGATGGGGAAGAACGTCTGCTCGTAGCCGTACAGGGGGTCGCTTTCGCGGAAGGCTTTGGCATAGCGTGCCAGCCAGCGCTGGGTAAGGGCCAGGCTCTTTTCGGCGTAGGCGTGGTCGGCATCGCCGGGGCAGCACTCGTCGAAGGCCATGCAGATGTCGGCGCCTATCATCCTCTGCGTGGTGACGTTGTTCTCGGGGGTGAAAGTATGACGCGAACCGTCGATGTGGCTTTGGAAAGTGCAGCCTTCCTCGCTTATCTTGCGTATGCCGGTGAGGCTGAACACCTGGAACCCGCCGCTATCGGTGAGGATGGGCCTGTCCCAGTTTTCGAAACGGTGCAGGCCGCCCGCCCTGTTAAGGATTTCGAGCCCGGGGCGGAGATACAGGTGGTAAGTGTTGCCGAGAATGATTTCAGCGCCCACGTCTTCCTTGAGGTCGCGGTGGTATACGCCCTTTACGGAGCCCACCGTGCCGACCGGCATGAAAATGGGCGTGCGGATTTCGCCGTGGCCGGTCTTCAACAGCCCGGTCCTGGCGCGCGAGTTCCTGTCTTCAACGAGGGGAGTGAATTCCATACGCAATCAAACTCTCAAATATAGTGAAAATCCGCCAATCTTTGAGTATCTTGCAGTCCGAACTTGAACGATAACGCTATGAAAGCTTTGATCCTTCTGCTGGCCCTGTTCCAGTCGTGGCCCGATGCCGCTGCCTTCCTCGAAGGTGCTGCTTCTCCGGAAGAACTCGATTCCGAAACCTACGAGCGCTACGAGCACCTTGCGGCGCATCCTCTCGAACTCAATTCCATCCCGCTCCGCGCCCTGCAGCGAAGCGGTCTGCTTGACCCTTACCGTTGCGCGTGCATCGACGATTACAGAACCCGTTGCGGGCCCGTCGCTTCCTATACCGAACTGGGGGCCATAGACGGCATAGGGCCCGACACGGCCGCAGCCCTGCGCTTTTTCACGCGTCTGGATGCCGGGAGCCTGACCGGAGCCCCGGATGGAGCTCCGGCCTTTGACGCCGCCCTGAAAACTTCGGTCCGCAGAAGTTACAGCAGCCCTTCGACGGCGGCTTCGGCAGCTATGAAATCGTCCTTGAAATACCGAGGATATGAGCTTGATGCGGCCTTCAATGCCGCGGCTGCAGCACGCAAGGCTTCGTTCTGCCTGTCGGGAACGCATCTGTTTGCCGGCGATTTCAACGCCCGCTTCGGCCATGGCCTCGGCCTTTGGACAGGCACTTCGATGAACACGCTGCGCAAGGCATCATCCTTCATACGCGGGGCGTCGGGCCTGACTGCATGCCGCTCGTATTCGGGGGTAAACGCCATAAGGGGAATAGGCGCCGAACTCACTCCCGGCCCTATTACAATCTCCGCTTTTGCGGGTACGAAGGCTTCGGCACCGCAGGAACTTCTGCTGGGCGCGAATGCCCGCTATCTTTCTCACCGCGGGACTTATGGCATAAGCTATTACCATACCGGGAAGTTGCGCGAACAGGGCGTATGCGCCCTTCTGAGTGCCGATGCCCATCTTACCCTCGGGCACTTCGGCCTTTGGGGCGAAATGGCCCTCAGCGGTGCTCCGGCATTCGTGGCGGGAGTGAGCTGGTATCCCGCATACAGGGTGACTCTTGCGGCCGCGCTGCGCTGCTATCCTGCCGGATATTCGGGCTTTGGCGGAGGAGCCTTCTCGTCCTATGGCGCATGGCGCGATGAAAGAGGCCTCTCGCTCGCCCTCGATGCCGGGCCGTTTTCAATTACGGCCGATGCGGCCCTCCGCCCTGAAGCGGGGAAGTACAAGCATCGCGCGGTGGCCTTGTACGAGCCCTCGTGGCACTGGGGAAGTGTGGAGGCCGGCGCCCGTCTGCGTTATGCCCCATCGTACACGGATGGAGGCTGGAAACACGATTGCAGGGCGGTCTTCAACATCTGCGCTCACGACGGGGTTCTGAACGCGTCGCTGCGTGCCGACAGGGTGATTGTCCCCGAAACGGGAGGAAAGGGCTCTCAGGGCCTTTCCCTGAGCGCCGAGGCCGGCTGGAGGGGTGATCTGACCGTGTTCCTGAATGCCGGCATCTTTGCAACCGACGGTTACGAAAGCCGTATCTATATCTACGAGCGTGATATCCCGGGCAGTTTCAATGTGCCCTCATACTATGGGCACGGCTGGCACTGCGGCCTGTATGCGGCGTGGAAATGCCTGTACCTGCAGGCGGGTTTCGCCGCCCTGAAGGAAAAGGGCATCAGGGAAAATGTACACCTTGGCTTGAAAATCAGAATCTGATGCCTACGGTAAGGCCTGCCGCCACGTTGGAGCCTTCGCGGTAGGAGAGAGAGCCGAAACCTTGGGTGAACTCGGGCGTTATGAGCGCGGGGGCGGTGTAGAGCGCCAGGTCTTCGGTGACCTCAAAGTTGTGCATATATGCAAACACGTTCGCGTCAATGACCTGGAGAAGATAGAACCCGCAGATTGCCAGCGTGGCATAGTCGCGGTAGCGGCGGTACAGGTCGCGGTAGTACTTGGCCTGTTGCTGGGGGATGGGAGAGGCATCGCCCATCTTCATGATGTCGCGGAAGCGTTCGTAATTGTTCTTGTACAGGTCGTGATAGTAGAAGGAACCGATTATTCCGCCGATGTAGATGGGCAGTTTCCACATTTCGTGGTTGTAAATCTGGCCCAGGCCGGGTACGAGCAGCGAATAGATTGTGGCTTTCGCGGGGGTGGGGTAGGTGTCCGGCTTGTAGCAGACGACGCCGTCCATAAGCGAAGCCCAATAGGCGACTCCGGCTCCGACGAAGCAGGCTGTGGCTGCGCGTTTGTTGTCCTGGCTGTTGAAGTAGAGGCCCGTGCCTATTCCTGCAGCCATTCCGCCATAGACGATGGGAAGTTTCCAGTAATCTTTGTTGTAAATCTGCATTCCGCCGACAACCACAAGCGAGCCTTCGAACATAGTCTTGCAGCTTGCTTCGCGCCGATGGCTGAGCCCTCTGGCGAATTCCTTGAAATCGAATATCTTGTCGGTGGAGTCGGCCTGCTCTGCGGGGTCGTCGTTATACTTCTGTGAAAACGCCTCCTCCTTGAACTGCGCGCTGGCGTTCAGGCAGGAAAGCATCAGCAAGGCGGCTACCGATGCCAAGAACCTATTCAGCCCCTTTGATGACATTGAGGAAATCTTCTACTTCCGCATCGGATGCGAAACGTATGTTCAGGGTGCCTTCACCGTTTTCGCTGCGGCGTATCTTCACGCCTCCGGCGAAACGGCGGTTCAATTCGTCGCGAAGCTCTTTGTGGGTCTGCGGCAGGGGGGCGCTGCGGCGCTTTTCCTGCACTGCGGCGCTTGCATCGGCCTCGATTATGCGGGCGACTTTCTCTTCGAGGGCGCGCACGCTGAGCGAGTTCCTGATAACTAGGTCGCAGAGCTGCACCTGGAGGTCGGGATCTCCCACGCTGAGGATAACCTTTGCATGGCCGACGCTTATCTGGCCGACCTTGAGGTCGTGCTGCACCTTGACGGGAAGGCCGAGGAGCCTGAGCTGGTTGGCCACCGAAGTGCGTTTCTTACCGAGTCTTTCGGACATCTGCTCCTGGGTGAGGTGGCATTCCGTCATCAGACGATGATAACTGAGGGCTATCTCGATGGGGTCGAGGTTCTCGCGCTGGATATTTTCGACTATGGCCATCTCCATCATACCCTGGTCGTCGGTGGTGATGATGTAGGCGGGCACTTCGGTGAGCCCGGCTTTGCAACAGGCCTTGTAGCGGCGCTCGCCGCTTATTATCTGGTAGCGGCCGATGGGAGTGCGGCGCACGGTGATGGGCTGGATGAGCCCGAGTGTGCGGATTGAGGCAGTGAGCTCTTCGAGCGCCTCCTGGTCGAAAGCCTGGCGGGGCTGGAAGGGGTTGGGCTGTATCAGCTCTACGGGAATACGCAGGATGTCGGCCGTGGCTTCCTTGACGGTCTTTTCGCTTGCGATTGCCTTATTGATGTAGCCTATGGGTTTGCGTTCTTCATCTGCGCTGGGAACGTCGCCCAGGATAGCGCTGAGGCCTCTTCCCAGGCCGCGGGGTGCCGTGCTCATATGTTTTCGGTGTCGTTGTTGTGTACGAGGACTTCGCCTGCAAGGTTCATATAATTGCCCGCTCCGGTGCTGCGTGCATCCATAAGGATGATGGGCTTGCCGTGCGAGGGGGCTTCGGAAAGACGTATGCTGCGCTGGATGATAGTCTTGAATACCTTGTCGCCATAGATGGCTTTAAGCTGTTCCACTACCTGTGCGTGCGACTTGGCGCGTCCGTCGAACATCGTGACGAGCAGACCTTCGAGCATAAGCGAAGGGTTGGGGCCCTTCTGTACGAGACGTATGGTCTGCATCAATTTTCCAAGGCCTTCGAGGGCGAACCATTCGGGCTGTACAGGGATGATTACCGAGTCGGATGCGCAGAGCGCGTTTATGGTGATGATGCCCAGTGTAGGGGCGCAGTCTATGATGATGTAGTCATAGCTGTCCTGCAGGGGAGCGAGTGCATTGCGGAGTATGGTGTCGCGCTGCGGGGTGTTTATCATCTCGACTTCGGCACCGACAAGGTCGATGCACGACGGAATCAGATGCAGATACGCGGCCTCGGTCTGGATGAGGGCGTCTTCGGCGCGTATGGCGCCTATCATCACTTCGTAGATAGTGCGTCCGCTGCCGGCATCGGGCGGGAAATTGAGGCCCGAGGTCGTATTGGCCTGAGGGTCGGCATCGATGATGAGAACGCGCTTTTCGAGCATCGCGAGCGATGCCGCCAGATTGATTGCGGTGGTGGTCTTGCCCACTCCGCCCTTCTGGTTTGCTATTGCAATAGTTTTAGCCATAACACGCAAATTTAACAAAAATTGCTGTCTTTTCAAGACGAATACCTATCTTTGGGCAACTTTACGACACTATGGCAAAGATCAAAGACGAATGGTACATCATTGTCAATCCCCATGCGGGAAGCGGCAAGACTATGTACAAATGGATTCCGGCCGAGAACAAACTCAAGGAGCTCGGCGTCCCCTTCTACACGGTATTCACAACCCACAAGCACCACGCGGCCGAACTGGCTGCTACTGCGGCGCGCACAGGCTATCGCAAGATAATGGCCGTGGGCGGAGACGGCTCCATCCACGAAGTTTTCAACGGCGTGATGGCCTGGTGCGAATCAACTGGCGCAGACCCGTCGGAATTCCATCTTGCCGTCGCCCCCATCGGCTCGGGCAACGACTGGATCAAGTCTTACAATGTGCCCTCCGATACTCTTGACGTGATAGACGTGGTGGCTGAGGGCAATTTCACCAAGCAGGATGTCGTACGCATCACTTCCGATGACGGCTCCCACGTCTGCTACATGGCCAATATCGGAGGTATAGGTTTCGACTCGCACGTGTGCGAGAGGGTCAACCGCCAGAAGGAACACGGCAAACGCAGCGAACTCATCTATGTCAATGCACTTCGCTACACTGTCTTCCATCTCAAGCCTTTCCGGGCCAAATTCATAGTTGACGGAGAACTCGTCTTCGCCGGCAAGGTGCTCTCTGTGGCACTTGGAACAGGCCAGTACAGCGGAGGCGGAATGCGCCAGGTGTGTCTTGCCGACCCTGCCGACGGCCTTCTCGACATGGTTATCGTGCCCCGTATGAGCATCGCCCGCGTATTCAAGGAGATACCCCGTGTATTCGCCGGCACGACCGACAAGTCGGAGCATATTCTCTATACCAGGGGCAAATGCATCGAAATCCTTCCCATGGACGAGCACAGCGCCGACATCTACGAAGTTGACGGCGAGATAGAAGGAAAAATGCCGCTCAAGCTTGAAGTGCTCGAGCGGCAGGTGAATGTTCTCTGCAAGAAAGAATCTTAAACCATAAGGGCTCCTACGAGACCGAGGATTGCGTAGAACTCAGGGAGTGCTGCGTAGATAAGCGTGTTGGTGAACACGTCGTGTCCCTGGCTTACGCCTACGATACCGTTGGCGCATACCTGGCCCTGACGAATAGCTGAGAGCATACATACGAGACCTACGCTCAGGCCTACACCAAAGATTACGAGGCCCATAGCGGGGTCTGCCTTCATCTTGCTCAGAAGCATGAAGAATGCAACGAAGCCGTAGATACCCTGTGTTGCAGGGAGGGCTGAAAGCACCATGTAGTTACCTGAGCCTTCAGGTTTTTTCTTGAGCGCACCCTCGGCGGCGTTGCCGGCGATTGTGGTTCCGATTGAACTTCCGATACCGGCAAGGGCGAGAACGAGGCCCAGACCGAGATAACCTAAGATTTGTTCCATAATAGATTGTGTTTTATTTGTTTGTTATTTTTTCAAAGGGTTGTATTTGAGTCCCACGCCCTCATAGCCTGAATTCTTGAAGAACTCGAGGAAGTTGAGTCGCAGCGGGTGCACGAAGGCGCCGAGGGCGGCCATCGCTATGTTGAGCGTATGCCCGACAACGGCAATCAGGATGAAGGGAATCCATCCTAAACCGCCATCGCCGAGAGCCATCTGCGCAAGGCTGTTGAATGCGAAACCGAGCATACTGCCGGCCAGCCCGAGCGCATAGAGACGCAGGTAACTGAGCACGTCTCCGAGCACACCGGTGGCGGTGTTGTAAGTCTCCCACAGACCGCTTCCGATGTTGAGCAGCGGATTGCGGTGAAGGTTGTTCAGCAGGAAAATGCCCAGTGCCGAAAGCGTTCCGAGGGCGATGATGATTATCTTCACAATCGAAGAATCCAGCACTCCGAGGAGCGCAATCAGTCCTACCACCACGCCGCCTACAATCAGAAGTGTCCAGCCCCAGACGCTCAGCGAACCGAGGAAGCCGCTGTTCTTCGTGGCGTAGACAGTCTTGACTATCATAGCGAGGCACAGGTGGACGATACCAACAATGAGTGCGAGCACCATCGTTCCGTCATACCCGGCAACCTTCGCGGGCACCATCACGCTCTTGAGCGCATCGGGAATGATGGCCCAGGAGGAAATGTCGACCGAGAAGAAGGTGTGGAAGAAGAACCCTACCACAAAGGTTCCCGCACCGAGTGTGATTACAAGCGGAGCAAGGTTGCTGAAGCTCTTCACCTTCTTCAGAAGCACTCCCACGATGGCAAGGATGATACCGTAACCGGCATCGCCCATACACATTGCGAAGAAGAGAAGGAAGAAGATCGAGATGAAGGGAGTCGGGTCGAATCCGTTGTAGGCCGGGCGGCCGTACATATCGGTAAGAACCTCGAACATCTTTACGAAGCGGTTGTTCTTGAGCTTGATGGGAGGGTTGTCCTCTACACAGGCTTCTTCCGCGCTGTAGTAGATGTCCATCGCGTCGAAGGCGGCTTTGAGGCGCTCATTCTCCGAAGAGGGAGCGTAGCCTACAAGGACGCTTATCATCTGCTCCGCAGCGCTTTCGGCTGTGCAGGAAGCGAGATGCAGGTGCAGCTGGGCGTTAAGCGAAGCTATCCTTTCCTCGAGTGCAGGAATCCCGGCCTTGCGGGCCTCAAGTTCGGCGGCATAGCCGGCCTCTTCGGAGGTGCAGGCTTCGAGACGCTCCTGCGCTTCGGCAAGGCTCTGCTTTGGAGCGGGGAGTGCGGTGGCGGGGAAGTCCGGGGCATTTGCCACTACGAACCATACCTTGCCGTCCTCTTCGCTTACCTTGGCGAGGGCATATTCATTCTCCCAGTCGGGGTTGAACTTCTTTGCTTCGAGGCAGTAGAACTTGAATTCCACCCCGGGAATCGAATTCAGGGCATTGCGGTCGTACTCGCCCCAGGCGCTTACGGCTGCAAGCGAGGCCTGCGCTTCCTTACGGGCCGAAACGAGCCCGGCCAGATGCTCGTCGCTGCCCTTCCTGATGCACTGCAGTTCGGCCTTGGCGCTCTCGATTTCGGCCAGAAGCGCGCTCGAACGGTCGTCGACCGCCTTGACGGAATGCGTGATATCCACGACTCCGAGACCCTGCAGTTCTTCAAGGAAGTCCTCCTTCTGTGCGCTGAGCATCAGGAAGGAGTATTTGGTCATTCTGTCTATCATGCGTTCTCCTCCTCTTCTTCCGCAGCGTGGCGTGTTTTCACAATCTTGGACGAAGCCTTGCTGAGGTTCTCCTCATCTTCCATATAGCGCTTGATTTTGCGGATGGCTTCCTTGTAACCGGGAATCTGGACCTTTTCGTAAAGGTTTACCTTCTGCGTGGTCTTCTTGCGCTGGAACTCGAGGATGCGGCGGCGCTGCTCGTAGATTTCGGTCTGGATGCCCAGGCGCGAGATGTCCTTGAGTATCTGCACGCCGTCGGCGTACCAGGCCGGCTTGACGAATGCGTTGAAACTCTTGAGCGAGTAGTCGATGCCGTCGAGCGTGGGAATCTTTACGCCCGCGACCTTGGTGGTCTTGATGCGGACGTCGGTGATGCTCACAAGCCCGGGCTCGAATTCGTTCCAGAGAGCCGCCAGGTAATCATACTTGGCGAAGGCTTCCTGAATCTCCTTCTCGACCCGTTCCGCCTCGAGTTTGGCCACCAACACGCTGGCACGCAGGGCGCTCTCCTTGTTCTTGAGGGTAGGGAGGGCGTTCGTACGCACCTTGAGCTGCTTGCCGAGGTTCGTCAGCGATGTCTTGTTATATTGAAATTTGATTGCCATCAGGCTTTCCAGTATTTATCGATGAGAGCCTGCTTGATGCCGGTCTCCTCGGCTTTGAAATGTTTGGCGAAAAGTTCCCAGGCGGTGTCGAGCATCTCGTTGATGCTGATGTTGACATCGATACTGAGCAGCCTTGTCGCATAGTCCTTTGCGTAATCCAGACAGCGGAGGTCATAGTCCGACAGGTCGAAACCGTTCTCGAGCTTTGTCTTGGCGTTCTGGGCGTCGGCATAGAGACGCACGCCGGCGTTCATCACCTGGCTGTGGTCTTCGCGGGTCTTCTTTCCCTGAACGTGCTGCTTGAGTCGGCTCAGACTCCTGAAAGGATCGACGATAACCTTGCCCGAGTCGGAATCGGCACGCAGGAACAGCTGTCCTTCGGTGATGTATCCGGTATTGTCGGGAATGGCGTGCGTGATGTCTCCGTCGTTGAGGGTGGTAACTGCGATGATGGTAATCGAACCGCCGGAAGGCAGCTGCACGGCCTTCTCGTAGATTTTTGCGAGGTCTGAATAGAGCGAACCGGGCATCGAGTCCTTCGAAGGAATCTGGTCCATACGGTTCGATACGATTGAAAGCGCATCGGCGTAGAGGGTCATGTCGGTGAGAAGCACGAGTACCTTTTCGTTCTTGTCGACGGCGAAGTACTCGGCAGCGGCAAGTGCCATATCGGGGATGAGAAGTCGCTCGACGGGAGGCTCTTCGGTGGTGTTCACGAAGCTGACAATCTTGTCGAGGGCGCCGGCGTTCTCGAACGCGTGGCGGAAGAACAGATAGTCGTCGTTGCTAAGACCCATACCTCCAAGGATGATCTTGTCAACGTCGGCCCTCAGGGCAACGTCGGCCATGACCTGGTTGTAAGGCTGGTCGGGGTCGGCGAAGAAAGGAATCTTCTGGCCCGAAACCAGGGTGTTGTTGAGGTCGATACCTGCGATACCGGTAGGGATGAGCTGGTCGGGCTGCATACGCTTGTAGGGATTAACCGAGGGACCGCCGACCTGGCGCTCCTCGCCTTCAACCTCCGGACCGCCGTCGATAGGCTTTCCGTATGCGTTGAAGAAACGTCCCGAGAGCTGGTCGCTCACCTTGAGCACGGGAGGCTCGCCGAAGAATGTGACCTCGGCATCGGTAGGGATGCCTTCGGTACCAGCGAATACCTGCAGGGTAACGAGATCTCCCTTTGTCTTCACCACCTGGGCCAGACGGCCGGCAACGGTGGCAAGTTCGTCATTCGAAGCACCGGGGGCCTTGAGTGAGACCGTGGCCTTGGTGATGGCCTCGAGGTGCGTGTATATTTTCTGGTATGCTTTGGTTGCCATTATTTCTCGAGAAGTTTAAGAAGTTGATTGTAGTAACCCTTGAAGTTGTCGGACTCGAATTCGGAGTAGTTCATCTGGCGCAGAACGTTGATGACCTGTTTGAAATAAGCGCGGCACTGCTCGTAATCCTCGAACTCGAAGCTGCGGTCGCAGATGTCCATTATGAGGTTGAGCATGAATTTCTGCCTTTCGAGAGGGCAGAGGGCGTCGGTGGCGTCAAAGGCGTCCTGCTGGAGGAATGCGAAGTCAACGAGCTCGCTCTTCCAGAATGCCTCGTGGTAGCTCATAGGTACACCGTCATCGCCGAGGATGTTGATCTGGTCGTTCATCTCCTTGCCCTTGCGGACGATGAATTTGGCCTTGTTTACCTTCTCGACCCAGCCTTTCTCGATCTTCGCGTCGAGGAATTCGGCGATTTCGGGATATTCGAGGTACTTCGAGTAAGAGTCGATGGGGTTGACGGCAGGGTAGCGCTTCTGGTCGGCGCGGTTCTGCTCGAGGGCGTAGAAACAGCGGGCTGCCTTCTTGGTGCTCTCTGTGACGGGTTCCTTGAGGTTACCGCCGGCAGGGGATACGGTTCCGATGAAGGTGACGGCTCCGCTCTTGCCATTGTTCAGAACTACCATTCCGGCGCGTGCGTAGAAGTTGCTGATGATGGACGAAAGGTCAACGGGGAATGCGTCGGCGCCGGGAAGCTCTTCCATACGGTTCGACATCTCGCGCAGGGCCTGTGCCCAGCGTGAAGTGGAGTCGGCCAGCAGCAGACACCTCAGACCCATGGCCCTGTAGTACTCGCAGATGGTCATCGCGGTATAGACGGATGCCTCACGGGCGGCAACAGGCATGTTCGAAGTGTTGCAGATGATTGTGGTACGCTCCATCAGGTGGCGTCCGGTGTGGGGGTCGATGAGCTCGGGGAACTCGGTGAAGATTTCCACAACCTCGTTTGCGCGCTCACCGCAGGCTGCCATTACTATGACGTCGGCCTCGCCCTGCTTGGCGATGGCGTGCTGGAGCACGGTCTTGCCGCATCCGAAAGGTCCGGGGATGAATCCGGTACCGCCTTCGGCTATGGGGTTGAAGGTATCGATGACGCGTACGCCCGTTTCCATAATCTTCTGGGGACGGGGTTTCTCCTTGTAGCCCTTGATGGCGACCTTTACGGGCCACTTCTGGACCATTGTCACATTGACGTCCTCTCCGTCCTCACCGGTAAGCACGGCGATGACAGTGTCGATGTTGTACTCTCCGGCGGGCACAATGCTCTTGACCGTATATGAACCCTTGAACGAGAAGGGAACCATTATCTTGTGGGGCAGCCAGCCTTCCTTGACTTCACCGAGCCAGTCGGCTGCGACCACCTTATCGCCTGCTGCGGCCTCGGGGACGAAGTCCCAGAGTTTGGTGTGGTCGAGAGGGTCGGTGTATTCTCCTCGTTTGAGGAATACGTCCTCCATCGTGGTGAGGTCGTTCTGAAGACCGTCATAAACGCTCGCGAGCAGGCCGGGGCCCAGCGAAACCTCGAGCATCCTGCCGAGGAATTCAACGGAGTCGCCACCCTTGAGCGAGCGGGTGCTTTCGAATACCTGTACGGAAGCCTTGTCTCCGGTCACCTTGATGACTTCGGCAAGAAGCTTCGTGCCCTTGAGGTCGATGTAGCAGAGCTCATTCTCGGCCACAGGACCATCTACCTGCACTGTCACAAGGTTCGAGACAATACCCGTAACTTTTCCTTTTGTACTCATTTTATTCTATAGGTTTTTTATTATTTCTGATTTCATCGACAAGACGGCGGAACATCTCACGTCCGGTCTGCTCGTCGAGGCTGAGCCAGCGGTTGATTATCTGCATCTTGGCTGCGAAGCCGAGGATAATGTCGAGCGAGAAAACATCCATGAGGGTAATCTCGTCAATTTTGCTCCACATAAGTTCGTCAAGAGCCCTTTCACGTTTCAGCAGGTCCGTCCCGCCAAGGGCGGCCATCGCTTCGGCGCGGCCATCGAATTCTTCCTCCTGACGGCCTTCGAGAACCAAGACATCCTGCCCTTCGGGCCTGCCGAGGGCCTTGTTGAGGTACTCGACCTTGCAGTTGCGAACGCCCCTGTCCCACGCGAAGAATTCGCGGATGAAGCGGCAGCGGCTCGCAGCGGCTTTCGTGTAGAAGTCCGCTGTGAGGTTTTCGCCGTTCCAACTGTCGAGAAGCATCTGAAGGCAGGCCGAATCGCTTTTGCCGAGCTGTGAGGATATTTCCTCCATCAGGGCTTCGCAATCGAGCGGTCCGCGGTAATCGGCGCTCAGGACAGGCAGGCTGGCAATTATGTATTCGTAATTGTTCACTGTGAAGATGCCTGATTATTCTCCGAAGAGAAGTTTGCGTGTGAACGGACGGAGGTACTCGCGTATAATGTCATTGAAGGTCTCTTCCGTGAGGCTTACGAAGTAGCTGCCGTCAGCGGGGCCGATGGTGAATCCGCCGGCAATCTTCTTCGAGAAAGAAGCCTTGAGGCCGGCACCCAGTTCCTTCGAGAGGGTAGAGGCAATCCAGGGCTCGATCTCGGCCTGGAGCGAAGCGGGCAGCACTGCTGCGAGCTCGACGCTTTCCTGGGCGTTGAAGTTCTTCGCTACGGCAAGGAGGATTTCCTTGACGATTTCGGCGCTTGAGAGGGCCTTGCCTGTTTCGGCGTTTGCAAGTGCTCCGAGAGCGGCGTTCTCGATATCCTTCCTGGTCGCCTGGAGAGCCTGGGCTGAAGCCATCTTGATGTCCGAAGCTGCCTTGGAAGAGAGAGCCTCGGCCTGAGCCCGGGCATCTGCAATGATCTTTTCGGCCTCGGCCTTGGCCGCTGCTACGGTCTTTGCCGCTTCGGCCTTTGCGTCCTCGAGAATGCGGGCGCCTTCTTCCTTGCCTTTTGCAAGCCCTTCGTTATAGAGCTTGTCGGTGAGTTCCTGAAGTTTGTTCTGCATATTATTATTGAATTATTTTATGTTACATATTTATCCGAGGAATCCGAGCAGGATACCGGCGGCAACTGCCGAACCTATCACGCCTGCAACATTGGGCGCCATTGCGTGCATCAGCAGATGGTTGCCGGGATCGGCCTCGAGACCTACGGTTTCGGAAACGCGGGCCGAATCGGGTACGGCCGAAACGCCGGCATTGCCGATGAGCGGATTTATCTTGCGCCCTTCCTTGCAGAAGAGGTTCATGAACTTGACGAAAAGCACGCCGCAGGCGGTGGCTATCACGAAGCTGATGAGTCCGAGGCAGAAGATCTTTATCGAACGGGTGCTCAGGAATACGTCAGCCTGGGTCGAAGCACCTACGGTGAGGCCTATGAGCATGGTGACTATGTCGATGAGCGGGCCGCTGGCGGTCTGTGCGAGCCTCCTTGTGACTCCCGACTCCTTGAGCAGATTGCCGAAGAACAGCATACCGAGCAGCGGCAGACCCGAAGGCACGATGAATGCCGTGCAGATGAAGCCGGCGATGGGGAAGATGATCTTCTCCTTCTGGCTTACCTCGCGCGGTTTGGCCATGCGGATGAGCCTTTCTTTCTTGGTGGTCAGAAGCAACATTACCGGCTTCTGGATTACGGGAACGAGCGCCATATACGAATAGGCGCACACGGCGATGGCACCCATCAGTTCGGGAGCGAGCTTGGAACTGAGGAAAATGGCGGTGGGGCCGTCCGCTCCACCGATGATGCCTATGGCACCGGCCTCGTTCGGGAGGAATCCCATCGCAAGGGCGAGCAGGAACGCTCCGAAGATGCCCATTTGCGCGGCAGCGCCCACAAGCACCAGCCTCGGCTGGGAGATAAGCGCGGAGAAATCGGTCATCGCGCCTATTCCGAGGAAGATGAGCGGCGGATACCAGCCCTGGCGCACGCCGCTGTAGAGGATGTTGAGTACCGAGTTCTGCTCGTAAATGCTCACCTGCAGGCCGGCGAGAACGGGAATGTTGCCCACAATCATTCCGAAGCCGATTGGCACCAGAAGCATAGGCTCCCACTTCTTGACGATTCCGAGGGTCACGAAAGTGATGCCTATCAGAATCATCACGAGGTGCTGCCAGGTGCAGTTGGCGAACCCGGTGAAGCTCCAGAATTGTGATAGGCTTTGGAAAATGTTGTCCATCAGGCGATTATTGCGATGTCGGCTCCTTCAAGGACGGAGTCCCCCTTGCTTACGAGTATCTTGGTGAGCGTTCCGTCGGCTTCGGCGAGGATGTCGTTTTCCATCTTCATCGCCTCGAGTACGGCAATGCGCTCACCCTTGCGTATGGGCGCGCCTTCGCGTGCATCTATGCCGATTATCACGCCCGGCAGCGGGGAAGTTACGGTAAAGCCCTTTCCTGCGGGAGCGGCCGGGGCGGCTGCAGGGGCAGAAGCTGCGGTGCTCTTTTCGGGAGCCGGGGCGCTCTGCGCCTTGGGGGCCTGAGGAACGGGGGAATCCATCTGCACGCTGTATTCTGTTCCGTTGACGGTAACGGATGCGTTAGTTCCTTCAATGGAGTTCACGGTGACATTGTACTCGCCACCGTTGATTCTGAATTTGTACTCTTTCATCTTTTGAACTTTGGCAGTTGTCTGAAATTTCTTGATTTGTCTTCCCATCCCGACGCGTCGGTGCGCCTGATGGTGATTATTCCGCTCTCCGTGTCGTGCGCCTGATCGGTGAGGTACAGATGGAGGGCGAGTGCTATGGCTGCACGGGTTTCGTCTTTGGCTCCGGTTTCGGCTTCGAGAGCGAGGGCTATCGCTGCGGCGGTCTCAGGGTCGCACGCAAGCGCTTTCGCGGCCCTCGGCTTTGCGCCAGAAGGCTCCCTGCGGCTGAACTTCCCGCTGAAAATGGCTCCGCTGAGCGAATAGATGCCGAACAGGATGAGCAGGCAGCCGAACACAACGCATACGGCCACCAGCGAAAGCGTCAGGCCATGCGGGTCGGTTTCCATAACCCTGAGCGCGCCGCGTGTCGTCTGCTGCGCGTTCCATTCAACGAATTCGAGTGGCAGAAACATCATAGAGGCAGGTTGTCGTGTTTCTTGGCGGGCAGGCTCTGCTGTTTGCCCTGGAGGTATTCAAGAGCCCGGATTACGCGCCAGCGCGTGTTGCGCGGCTCTATCACATCTTCGATATATCCCTTCGTGGCAGCCTGGTAGGGGTTGCAGAAGAGGTCGTTGTATTC
>JAZLKT010000040.1:0-11491 GCA_045597785.1 Candidatus Cryptobacteroides sp. | reverse complement strand
TGGCGCGGCTTCAGGCTGAACGTGTTCATCACCTACTCGTTCGGCAACGTAATCCGCCTCGACCCCGTGTTCAGCAACGTCTACAACGACCTCGATTCGATGCCTCGTGAGTTCAAGAACCGCTGGATCGGGTCCGGAGACGAAAAATCTTCCGACATCCCCGTCATCGCCAGCCGCGTGCAGAACCGCAACGACACCAACCTGTCAATCGCGTACAACTCATACAACTACTCTTCGGCACGTATCGCAAGGGGAGACTTCATCCGTATGAAGGAAATCTCCCTCGGATACGACTTCCCTTCGAAATTGGCTCACAGCATCGGGCTCAACTCCCTGTCGATGAAACTTCAGGCAACCAACCTCTTCCTTCTCTATGCAGACAAGAAACTCAACGGTCAGGATCCTGAATTCTTCAACACCGGCGGTGTGGCAGTACCTATGCCCAAGCAGTTTACATTCACTCTCAGAATAGGCATTTAACCAACATAAGCATCCAAAAGAAATGAAAAGATACATTAATATATTGATGACGGCAGCCTTCGTGCTGGCCTTCTCCGGGTGCAACGGGTTCCTTGACCACATGCCTGACAACCGTACCGAGATAGATACGGAAGAAAAGGTGATTGCACTTCTTACAAGCGCTTATCCCGAAAATACATTCATTGTTCTTACCGAGCTCGCCTGCGACAATGAGGATGATTATATAATCAGTTTCAAGAACACTTCGCGTTTCTACGACCAGGTATGGGCGTGGGAAGACATCACCGAAGATGACAACGACAGCCCCGAACAGCTCTGGAACGCATCCTACGGCTGTGTGGCTGCTGCCAACCAGGCTCTCTTCGCTATCGAAGAACTCGGAGGCCCCACCACGGAGGCTCTGAAGCAGGCCAAGGCCGAGGCGCTTCTGTGCCGCGCTTACAACCACTTCATCCTTACGAACGTCTTCTGTCTCAATTACAACAGCGAGACATCCGAGACCGATCCCGGCATTCCTTATTCGCTTGAGTGCGAATCGACACTCAACCCCAAGTATGACAGGGGAAGCGTTGCCGACGATTACCGTCTCATAGAGGCTGATATCATCGAGGCGCTCGAGACTGTTGGTGACGCCAACTACAAGATTCCCAAGTATCATTTCAATACCAAGGCTGCATATGCCTTTGCGGCAAGGTTCTTCCTTTACTATGAGAAGTGGGATCTGGCCGCCGAATATGCGACCAAGTGCCTGGGCGCCGAACCCAAGTCCATGCTTCGCGACTGGAAGGGAATGGCAGACCTTTCGTACGAGCCGGATGTTATCTGGAACGCGTACATTCAGACCGAGTCCAATGCCAACCTCCTGCTCATCGCTCCTTATTCGAGCGTCGGAGTAGTCTTCGGCCCTTACGGTTCCTGCACCCGCTACTCCCACGGCTCGTCGCTTAGCTCTCACGAGACTTACGAGTCAAGCCAGATCTGGGGCAACAGCGAATACTGGCTTAAAGTCGCAACCTATATCGGTGCGCTTGACCGCGAGATACAGTGGAAACTGCCCTACAAGTTCGAATATACCGACCCTGTTGCCGGAATCGGATACCTGCACAGCGTATATCCTGCATTCTGGAGCGATGAGACTCTCCTGACCCGTGCTGAGGCATACATAATGATGGAGGAGTACGACCTTGCCGCAAAAGACATCACGCTCTGGGTTCAGAATATGACGAAGTGCACGAGCAATTTCGACGCCACTGCCATCGCCAACTTCTACAAGGCTATCGCCTTCACGGATTGGAGCGACCCCAACAACATGAAGTTCACCAGCCGCAAAAGGCTGAACCCCAAGTTTGACATCGGCCTGCCCGGGCAGACGAAGGAGGCTATGCTTCAGTGCGTGCTGTCGCTGCGCAGAATAGAGACCATCGGTCAGGGAATGCGCTGGTTCGATATCAAACGTTACGGAATCGAGGTCCCCAGGCGTCGTATGACGGCTGGCGGTGGAGTGCTCCGTGTAACCGACGTCCTCACCGTTGACGACGGACGCCGTGCATTCCAGATTCCTCTCAAGGTCATTTCTGCCGGACTCCCTGCAAATGACAGAACGAAACACACAAACAGCAATGCCGAATAAGATGAAAAAGACATTAATATATATATCGTCAATAGTCCTGGCCCTGAGCGGCCTTGCGACGTCCTGCTCGACCGAACATCTGAGCGCCGACAGTGTCATCCGTGTGACGACCGCCGAGAAGAATGCCTTCGACCTCTGGCTTGAAGCGAACTTCCGCATTCCGTACAATATCGACTTCAAGTACAGGTACGAGATGAACGAGTCGGATTTCTCGTACTACACAATTCCCTGCAAGTATGAGGATGCCATCATCATGGCACACCTCATCCAGCATCTTTGCGTGGAGACATACAACGAAGTGGCCGGTGTCGATTTCACCCGCAAGTACTTCCCGAAAATGTTTTTCTGCATAGGGGAGTGGGAGTACAACAACAACGGAACCATCATCCTCGGTACTGCCGAAGGCGGCAAGAAGATAATGCTTTCCGGGCTCAACTACCTGCAGGATTACATGACGAATGCAGAGGACCTCAATGTGTACTATATCAAGACCATACACCACGAGTTCACCCACATTCTGAACCAGACCAAGGAGTACTCTACCGACTTCAAGCAGATTACAGCCAAGGACTATGTGGCTGACAGCTGGAGCGAAGATCCCTATAACAAGGGCTTCCTCCAGAGAGGCTTCATCACAGCATACTCGCAGCAGTCCGACACCGAGGACTTCGCCGAGATGCTTTCGGAATACGTCACCCATGAGCCCGAGTGGTGGACCAAACAGCTGAAAGATGCCAAGACCGACGGTGCTTCGCTGCTTAATGCCAAACTCGACCTCGTACGGAGTTATTTGAAAGAGTCGTACAACATTGACATTGATGTCCTCCGCGCGACGGTCAACCGCCGTGAGAGCGAGGTCATCAACAATATGGTCGACCTCACCGACATAACCATCAATTAAGAGGAGGAAAGGTTATGAAATTCAGAACGATATCAATTATCACCGCAGCGGCTCTCCTTTCGCAGTCCTGCCTCATCGGCCAGAAAGACATCTTCAGCGATACCGCTTCGGGCCGTATGAATAAATTCATTGACGGCGCCCAGAAGGTGCTTGTTTCGGCGCCTACCGGTTGGTCAATGGAGTATTTCACCGACCTCGGCGGCTATATCTATGCGATGAAATTCGACCAGAACGGAGAGGTTTCCGTTTCAAATGAACTGAACCCCGGCACCGTCGAGACTTCGTATTACAAGGTAACGACCGACAACGGCCCTGTACTTTCCTTCGACACGTACAATTCGATGATGCATTATTTCGCCACTCCTTCGAGTTATCAGTACGAAGCGCTCGGAGGTGATTTCGAGTTCATCATCCTCGATTATTCCGATACCGAAATCAAACTTAAAGGCAAACGTTCAGGCCGTTACGCCGTGATGAAACCCCTCACGGATGGCATCACCGTGCCCGAGTACACTACCAAGATTGCGAACATCGTCAAGGACTTCCTCGTCCTCGGTTTCGATTGCGACATCAACGGCAATACCGATTATTCCGGCACTTTCGACCTCGAGAACAGGGCGATTGTCTTTGGTATTTACGACCAGGACGGTATTGTGATCGGCGACGAGTTTTCGCAGCAGTACATCTATACCGAGACCGGCGTACGTCTTTATGATACGCTCTCCGTGGCAGGCGTGACATTCTCGAAATTCGATGTGGAGCCCAGTACGAATGCCATCATTTCCTATGTTGAAGGAGTAACTATGACGGCTCGTCCCATTCCCGCCGATTACTGCCCCTTTGATCTTTATCCCGGCGACTATACCCTCAAGTGCGGCAACAGCTCTTACGACGTACGCGTCAGCGTAGCTGACGAATTCGCACATACTCTGAATCTGGAGGGCATAGACAAGACCAAGTTCAATTACGAGATGTACCTCTATTACAGTCTGAACACCGGTTTTGTCACGGCGGAAGCTCAAATCCTTCATGTCGGCGAGGATTTGTGCCGCGAAAATGAGGACGAGGAGAACTACGTCGCCTTGCTTGCCTTCAGCACCAGCGGCTCCGGCAGCCCGTATTATAATATGAAGGGCGTCTGGAACAAGAACAGTACCAAGCCCGCATTCACTTTCCAGACGGGTGTCGAAACCGCCAATGTTGATGGATTCATCCTTTGGGGCTACGATGAAGAAGGCTGGGGGAACCAGTACACCGGCAAAAAGTTCTTCCCCAAGGAACTTCGGCCTTTCACAAGCTTAACAAGAAAGTAGTATGAAGAATATCATATTTTCCGTAGCAGCCGCATGCCTGGCTTTCTGCGCCTGTGACAGAACCGTCATTGACGGCGAACTCAATTTCGGGCTCGCGGACAAGTTGACCATAAGCGTCGTCAAGAACAACGCTTCATTTTCACCTGACGGTGGTGACGGCTTTATTATCGTCAAATCTGAGTCCGCTTTCACCGCCAGCTCAAACCGTGACTGGTGCACGCTCAAGGCCGAGAACGATTCCATTGCTGTAAGCGTAGAACCGTACGACGGTTCCAACAGCCGCTTCTCTTCCGTTGTCGTGAAGAACGAGGCCGGCGACTCCGTGACCGTGTCTGTCCACCAGGCCGGTGTGATAATCCAGAGCATCAACCTCGACGGCGCATATTGCAACAACGCCGGCGGCAATGTCATTGTGACGTACAGCGCCAATCTGACTCCGAAACTCTCTTCGGACGTGGACTGGGCGGTTCCCAGTGTGGTTGAAGAGGGCATCAACATTGCTTTCAGCGAGAACGCCTCAGGCTCTTTCCGCAAAGGCTCTGTTTCTTGCGTTCTTGGCCCCAAGACGTATGAGATACCGGTCGCCCAGCTTGACAGCACCGAAATCCTCGGTATCAAGAACTGGGAACTTGACGGCGTGATTGCGCCCGGCGATACAATGAAGTTTACCGGCACGATTACCCGGAAGATGACTGGTTACGGCGTGAAACTCGTCGCCACTGACATCAGCTGGACCTATGACGCCATGGTAAGCGGCAACAAGTTCGGCATTCCTCTCGGAACCTCGATCGGTCGCTATAAGCCCGCTGCCACCAATTACTATGTAATACCCGTCGTGGCCGAAGGAACATCGCCCATCAATGCCGGTGACGGAATCGACAGCGGTTATTTCTACATTCCTCTTGACAAGGAGTCAGCCGACTCGAATTGGCAGGGAAAGGTCGAAAACGCAAATCTCCGTTTCGAGTTCTGGGCTTTGGCTTCCCGTCCGGCGGCCTCCGAAGGCGGTTTCCGCTTCAAGGACGTCATACTCAAGTCTCTTTAGCCGGTAAGCAATGAAAAGAGTTGCGGCATTACTTGCTGCAGTGGCGTTCGTGTCCTGCACCGTGGAGCCTCTGGAGATTTCGGAGACCCGCGATTTTCCTGTCCAGGATATAAAACTGAACAGTGCTGAAGCCGTTCCCGGAATCCTCAATGTCAAATTCATTGAGGTCTCTTCCGATACACTTGCTGCAGCCAGCCTGCTCGAACCCTTCGTCGAACTTAAAGGAATCAAGCAGCGGTATCCCGACGACCCGCGCTATACCAAGCGTCATCACGAGGCCGGACTTGACAGGTGGTATACAATATTCTACGACGGCCCCGCCCCTGTAACCAAGGCCGGCAACGACCTTTCCTCCCTCCCTTTCATCGAGGAAACCGAGGAAGTGGGCAGCATCAGGGCCGAAAGCGTCACGTTCAACGACCCTATGTTCGAGTCGCAGTGGCATTACAACAACTATAAGAAATATGTCACCTTCATCGCCGGAGCTGACGTGAATCTTGATGAAGCCTGGGAGTACACCCGCGGCAGCAGCGATGTCATCGTCGCTGTAATCGATTGCGGCGTACGCTATACGCATGAGGACATTGCCGCCAACATGTGGACTAATGAAGCCGAACTCCACGGCCAGGCCGGAGTCGATGACGACGGCAACGGCTACGTCGACGACATCCACGGCTATAACTTCTGCTATGTCAATAGCAATGAACCCTATGGCGCGATTGTCCCTGAAGACCACGGCACTCATGTCTCGGGTACGATATCGGCAATCAACGGTAACGGCAAGGGAGGCTGCGGCATTGCCGGAGGCGATTATCCCGGTGGTGGCGTCCGCATCATGTCCTGCCAGATCATTCAGGCCAAAGACGCCAAAAACAACTATCCGAGCGATGCAAGTGCGGCTTTTGTCTATGCGGCAGACAATGGTGCCTGCATAAGCAACAACAGCTGGTCGGGCTCCGTGTCGAAAGATGCCCTCCGCTATTTCAACAATTACGCCGGGCTGGATGACAGCGGCAATCAGGTGGGCCCCATGGCGGGCGGAGTGTCTTTCTTTGCCGCCGGCAACGAAAATGTCGAATACGGCTATCCTGCGATGTACGATGAAGTGTTCGCTGTCGCCTCCATCGGCCCGAACATGAAGAAGGCATCGTATTCGTGCTACGGCAACTGGGTGGATATCTGTGCCCCCGGCGGAGACCAGAGTTACTCCGGTCTGTCCTATTGGGGCGTCTACAGCTGCGTCGGCTCTTCGGACAGTGCCTATGACTGGTATCAAGGCACTTCCATGGCATGCCCCCATGTCACCGGAGTGGCGGCTTTGGCTCTTTCAGCTTTCGGAGGAGAGGGATTCACGCGCCAGACTCTCATGGACATTCTAAAGAATTCGGCCAATGCCGATGTCTATAATTACAATTCCGGCTACACCGGCAAACTCGGATCCGGGCTTGTCGATGCCGGTGAGATGATGTCTCTGATGCACCCCGGACAAGTGACCGATTTCTCGCTTGCGGCAAAGAACAACACGCTCATCCTCAAATGGAACGTGCCGCGCCCTTCTGCTGTTTCCGGAATCAATGCGTTCAGGATTTCCGTGAACGATTCCACGATACTTTACTCTACGGGTGCCATCTTCCAGAAAGACCAGATGCTGGCGTACGTTGTCAGGAATCTTGATTTCAACACCAGGTACACTGTCAGCCTGACATCCATTGCCCAGGACGGCTACGAGTCCAAGCCATCTTCCACCCGCAGCGCCACTACGGATAAGAATACCCTTCCTGTCATCACTCTTGTCGACGGAATCTCGGTTTCGATGAACAGGAACCAGAGCGCTTCGCTGACCTTCGCTTATTCCGATGCCGAGGGCGACGCTCTTACGCCCGCGCTCGAAGCTCCGAGCCGGGGCCTTTCGCTGACCGAACTCGGCGGCGACCGCGTGCGTATCGACATAAACGGGGCGGAAGTGTTCCGCAGCGCCGGCGCCGGCACGTTTGCCGCCACACTCAAGGTGTCCGATGCCTACGGCACCGCTTCGCGCGAGTTCACGTACACCGTACTTGACCATATCTCCCCGGAAATCAAAGCCGAGATACCTTCCATGACACTGTCGGGCATAGGTGTCAGCCGCATCCTGCATATCTCCGATTACTTCGACTGCGACTCGTCTCCGGCCGTTTCCATCAAGACCTCCGACCCGATAGTGACGTACTCGTCAAATGGCGATGACGTGCAGATAACTTCGACCGCTCCCGGGCAGACACGCGCTGAACTGACGATTACCGACAAGTACGGCGACTCGAAGAGCCAGGCCTTCGACATCCTTGTACGCGATGCCGCCCGCCCTGCCGACGTGTATCCCACCACGGTGACCGATTCCTTCACTATCCGTACGGCATCCGAAAACTTCGAGGAAATTCTCGTAAGCCTTTTCTCTCCGAGCGGGCAGAGGCTCCTTTACATCACTTATGGCGTGAGCATAAACCGTCCCGCGATTGTGAACATGCCTGCAGGCTGCGCTCCCGGTGCATATCTGGTACAGATTACGTTCAGTGACGGGACACGTCTCAATCAGACAATCATCAAGATATGAAACGCCATCTTCTGACCGCTGCATTCCTGACTCTCTGCTGCGCTTCCGCAAGTGCCCAGAGCCTTCCCGATGTCGCCATACCCTCCGATCCGGCTGCACTGGCAATGGGTGGAATGGCTGTAGAGGGGGGTGCGTTCGCCGCTGACAATAATATGAGCGCCCTTTCATTCGCCCCCAAGGCTGTAAACGTCGGCCTTTCCGTGGCAGATTGGGCTCCGTCGGCTACTTTCCTGAAGGTGGCTGGCGCCGGCCTTGCGCTGCATTTCGGACGCGTGGGCATAGCACTTGGCGCCAAAGGCAACGAAGCCCAGCCCTATACGGCTTATAATGACAGCTGGCAGCCCGTCGGAGAGTTCACTCCCCGCAACCTCTATGGTTCGGCAGGTCTCTCGGTCAGGCTGAGCAAACATCTTGCACTTGGCGTTGCCGGCCGATACCTGTATTCTTCGATTGCTGACGGTTATGAGGCCACTGCCTGGTCCGGCGATGCCTCTCTTACCTGGAACAACCGTATCCTTCAGGCATCCGCGGCCGTCTGCAACATCGGCACTCCCGTGCTTTACGCCGAAGGCGGCACTCCCGGCATCCTGCCTCAGATGGTGCGCGCAGGCCTGGCGGTCAATCTGTGGGATTGCCTGAGGCTCGGTGGCGAAGCCGATTACATTCTCAATGATGGAAGCATTATGTTCACCGCCGGCGCTCAGTATTCGCTCAAGAACATTCTCTTTCTGCGCGGAGGTTTCCATTATGCCGAAAGTTCCGCAGTCGTGCCTATGTATGCAACTGCAGGAGCGTCTGTCAGGGTGTTCGGCGTCGAGATCGGAGCCGTCTGGTTGACTGCGTCCGAAATCCTCGGAAACAGCCTCTCGCTGTCTCTTTCAGCCTCTTTTTAATGAATAAATAACCGGAATATTCGATTTTTATTGAATATTTCAACTTTTTTCCAATAAATAGGTACAGACGAGGATTTATTTTACTATGTTTGTACTTTAAGTTTTCCAAAATAGTTAGGTGTATTATGAAAAATTCACTGAAAACATTCTTTGCAATTGCATTTTGCGCTGCAGTGCTCGTGGGATGCAAGAAGGACAAGCCGTTAGCTGGAGACAGCTACAACGTAACTCCTACGGAAATTGCTGCTGTTTCAGCAAATGGCGGCAGTTTCGATCTTACCGTCAAGGCTAACCTGGCCTGGACTGCAAGTGCCAACGTTGACTGGATCAAGGTTGCACCCGCAGAGGGTACAGGTGACGCTGAGGTCAAGGTCACTGTTGAAAGCAACGTCGCCGAGGCCGGCCAGTGCGCCCCCTCACGCAGCGGAGTTGTTACATTCAAATTCGGCGGACACGAGGTCGCAGTCGCTGTATCCCAGGATGAAGAGGCTGTAGTTTTCGTCGCTCTCGGCGAAGGAACTGACATAACCTACAAACAGACCAAGGTTGTAGTCAAGGTTGAACATAACATTACATACGATATCGATATCCCTGCAGAGGCAACCTGGCTCACTCAGGACCCTGTCACAAAGGCAGCCGCTACCGATGAGGTTGTATTCACAGCCGCCAAGAACAAGGGTGAGGCCCGCAGCGCCACCATCAAGTTCACAGGTTCGAACGGCTCTGAGCAGAGCGTTACCGTAAAC
Organism: Candidatus Cryptobacteroides sp.; assembly: GCA_045597785.1. Classification (GTDB taxonomy): domain Bacteria; phylum Bacteroidota; class Bacteroidia; order Bacteroidales; family UBA932; genus Cryptobacteroides. Next base: position 1,893 of record JAZLKT010000040.1, on the reverse strand, counting down.
CAGGGCGAGTACGAAGGTATCGCTCCCGACGGCGCTTCCGAGGGACTCTTCTCCGTATCTGCTTCCAAGCAGGTATTCTTCGCACTTGGAAACGTTCAGGCAACCGTTACGTTTGACGACATCCGTTTTGCCGCCAACCAGTGGGATGTCCTTGGCGTAGACGCCGAGTGGACAGACCTCTTCTCATATGACGTTATGATGCAGGCTGCATCCGCACTGCCTACATGGTCGCTTCTTTCGAGCGATGAGTGGGATTACCTCCTTACCGGACGTGACGGTGCCGCAGCCAAGAACGGACTCGCCGTTATCAATGACGGTTCCGCTGACCACTTCGGACTCGTAATCATGCCTGACGTATTCGCCGGCACCATTCCCGCTTCGTTCAGCGCCGCCGAATGGGCTTCGTTCGAAGGCGATAACAATGCTATCTTCCTTCCTGCCGCCGGTTACAGCTACGGCGTGAACATCGCCGGTGTAGGCGAGGGCGGAAGCTACTGGTCACTTACTGACAACGGATCTGTCAATGCTTACGGCATCGACTTCGACTCCGTATCTATTTATTCCAAGAGCAACAGCCTCCGCACAATCGGACAGGCCGTCCGCCCTGTTGTTGAATATTCAGCAAACTAATTGAAGGAATAAGCATATGAAAAATATATTTTCTAAAATAGCTCTCGTGATAGCTGCCGCCGCCATATCGTTCGGTGCCTCGGCTAACACATACAAGTATGAGAAACGTAACGACGAATCAAATCGTATTTCCCGTACCCTCCCTACTTTCAACACTCCTGCCCAGCAGCTGTTTGCCCCTGTTAAGGGCAACACCAACGTGACTATGCCTTATGCGGGCAAGCCCAGCATTCAGAAGAGCAGCAGTTTCATGGCCGCCCCTGTCAAGAAAGTGCCTGTGAACCGCAACTCCCTTTCCGGAGATATCAAGGCTGCTGCAACTAATCTTACAGCTACAGACTATTCTGCTCAATATTACGAAGATACAGAAGACTGGTACATTGTTGTCCATACGGCGTCGTATAGCTTCATTTTCGATATTCTGACACAGGAGATTGAACTTGGTAAGACATATACGTATGCGGATATGGATCCCAGCTATACTTATATAATGGCCTCTGCTGGTAATTATCGCGTATCTGCAGCAAGCTTCTGCATGACAGAAAGTGAGGGACTTGAGCGTATCGAGTGCTCTATGACCAGCGGTAGCGCGACTTTCAATATTATTTACCAGGAGATTGCCGTTCCTACTCCTACCGCTACTGTGGTAGTCAATGTCCCTGATGCCGATTTCTCGGATTTGGTATCAAGCATGGGCCTTATTGAGTTCCTTGGTGATTCCGAAGACGAAAAATATTTCGTGAACTGTACACCTTATGTGTCTTCTGTTGTTGGTGAGCATACAATTGAAAAATTCTATAACTCATATACCTATGTACGTGAATACGATAACACCGGTTCATACACCCAGTATGCAGTCCTCGCTTTTGACGGTCCTGTAACTGTCGCCCAGTCAGGTAGCGGATATACTTGCCACGCCAAGATGATTGTCGTGAATGCAATCCTCTACGACGTTTCGTTCGCATATGTCCCTCATATGAGCATCGATAGCAATGCCGATCTTGAAGTGGAATTCTCTCCCGCTGAGGTGACTTTGAATACCAGCAGTTTCGCTACCGATGGCAGCATTACTGCAAGGCTCGTGAATGATATTTACTCTGCAAGCATCACTTTCTATGTCGATAAGAACGGCGAGGCAGTTCTTGCTCCCGGCAACTATGCCGTAAACAGCACCAAGCAGGCTGGAACCATCCTTGCTTCTCCCGGACTTACAGGACAAAGTATCAATCCCTCTTTCATAGGGACTCTTGATGGTGCGTATAT
>JAZLKT010000039.1:0-9766 GCA_045597785.1 Candidatus Cryptobacteroides sp. | reverse complement strand
AATATCTATGCCTAAACACAGGGTTTTCCCCCTGACCCCGAAAAATGGCCCCGAGATAACTCAGAGCCACATATCAGCGGAGAGGACGAGATTCGAACTCGTGGTACGGAATGACCCGTACGTCGGTTTAGCAAACCGGTGGTTTCAGCCACTCACCCACCTCTCCAATCATCACCACGTTTTTGTCAAACGGGACGACAAAGATAGTAATTTTTTGATAATCCAAAGGCTTTTCCTTGCTTTTTGTATCTTTGCGGAACGGCGAACGGATATGCGAGGGAAATTCCTCTCCTGAACGGTCCGAACACCAGTTCTGCAACACAAAATGTCTGAGTGTCCAAAGAATATTGCGATCATCGGCGCCGGAGCGGCGGGCTGCTTCTGCGCCATCGAGATCAAGCGCCGGCGCCCGGATCTGCGCGTTACCGTGTATGAGGCAGGCCGCAAGGCTCTTGCGAAGGTGGCTGTGACGGGCGGAGGCCGGTGCAATCTGACCAATACATTCGAGGGTATAAGCCGTCTGGCGGAAGCCTATCCGCGCGGAGAGCGGCTCATCAAGCGCGCATTCGCGCAGTTCGGGCCGCGCGAGACAATGGCCTGGTGGGAGCACGAAGGCGTCCGGCTAGTCGTACAGCCTGACAACTGTGTCTTCCCGGCGAGCCAGGATGCGATGCAGATCGTCCGAACGCTTGAGAACCTGATGCGCAGGCTTGGAGTCAATCTGGTCCTGAACAGCCGGGTGGAACACATTGAGCCCCGCCAGGGTGGCGGCTTTGTGCTGAACATCTCAGAAAGGGTGGCCGATGTTGTGGTTCTTACCTCCGGAGGAGGGGCGCTGAAGATGCTCGAAGGGCTTGACATCGCCATCGAAAAGCCTGTCCCATCGCTCTTTACCTTCAAACTGAAAGGGCCTGCATCGCCCGTCACATCCGCCGCACCACTCGCTTCGGCACCTGTCGCAAAGCCAGCCGCGCCCGCAGCAAAGCCCTCAGCGCCCGGCTCCGACATCCGCACCCTTGCCGGCACCGTCATCGAAAATGCGAGGCTCTCCCTCACTGGCACACCCTTCCGCTCCGAAGGAACGCTCCTGATAACCGACTGGGGCATCAGCGGCCCCGCAACACTGAAACTCAGCTCCTACGCCGCGCGGCACATGGCCGAAACTCTCTACACCGGCACCGTGACAATCAACTATACCGGCCTGGACGAAGAGGATACCCGCCGCGTCCTGTCGCGTCTCGTGCAGAGCGCTCCGCAGCGCCAGCTCTCCTCGAATCCGGCATTCGGCCTTACCGCCAGGCTCTGGAAACATCTCATCGCGCGCGCCGGAATAAGGACGGATATCCGGAATGCGGAACTTGGCTCGAAAGGCTTCAACCGCCTTGTCGCAGTTCTTTCGGCCGACGCCTACGAGCTGGCGGGCCGCTGCCATTTCAAGGAAGAGTTCGTTACATGCGGAGGCGTGAGTGCCGCTGCCGTCAATGCCGGCACGCCCGAATGCCGCCGCTATGCGGGTCTTTTCTTCGCCGGAGAAGTGCTCGACATCGACGGAATCACCGGAGGCTTCAATCTTCAGGCCGCCTGGAGCACGGCGATGGCCGTCGCAATAGCCATCGGGCGTTTTTAGGACCGGACCTCCATCGGGCAACCGCTGCGCACACCTCCGCCGAGGCGGAAAATCTGTCCCCTGACCATATTTTGCGATTCTGCGCCGATTCGGTATCTTTGCGCCATGATTGCACTGCTACTGTTTCTGTTCGGGGCGATGGCCATTTCGTTTCTGTGCTCCGTATTGGAGGCAACGCTGATGAGCACCCCCATCTCATATATCACGATGCGCGACGAGGAAGGCGACCGTCACGCCGCGAGGCTCAAAGCCTACAAGCAGGACCCGTCACGTCCGCTCGCGGCCATCCTTTCACTCAATACGATTGCCAACACTATCGGCGCAGCCGGCGTGGGCAGACAAGCCACCATTCTCTTCGGCTCGCAGTGGTTCGGGCTGGTAAGCGCAATCACCACCATCCTCATTCTGGTATTCTCCGAAATCATTCCCAAAACCATAGGAACCACGCACTGGAAGGCCCTGTCGGGCTTTTGCACCATGGTAATCCGCGGCCTGATTCTCGTGCTCTACCCCATAGTCATAGCTGTGGAATATTTGCAGAAGCGAATTTCATCGAAGAGTTCCGACACTTCGATTTCGCGCGAAGAGGTGGGTGCGATGGCCGATGTGGCCGAAGAATCCGGCGAAATCGACGAAGACGAGAACGAAATCATACAGAACATCATCAACATCGACGAACTCACCGCCCGGGAGACGATGACTCCCCGCACGGTAGCAGCCATTGCTCCGGAGTCAATGACCATCAAGCGTTTCTACAAAGACCGCAAATATATGCACCACAGTCGCATACCCGTTTATGCCGACAATGACGAGTATATAACCGGCTATATCCTGCGCATGGACGCACTCCAGCTGATGGCCGAAGACAAGTTCGATGTCACACTGGCCGACATCCGCCGCGACATCGAGAGCTATCCCGAAGACACGACCCTCGAGCGCATCTGGGATGACATGCTCGCGAAAAAAGAGCAGATTGCCGTCATAATAGATGAATACGGCTCGTTCCAGGGAATAATAACGATGGAGGATGTCATCGAAACAATCCTTGGCGACGAGATTGTGGACGAGCGCGACGCGGTCGTGGACATGCAGCAGCTCGCCCGCGACAAGTGGAAAAAGGTCAAGTCCTCCGCAGCGTAGTGACTCCGCACATTACGCGAATGATTCGCGCATTGTGCGAAAAATTCCGGAGAGCTCGTACATGGAGTGCAGGACAATGTCGGCGCCGGCTTCGGCAAGGGCCGAGTCGGGCAGGGGGCCGGTGTTGACGGCTATAACAAAGCAGCCGGCGGCCTTGCCGGCCTGGACTCCGAGAGGAGCGTTTTCAATGACAATCGCCTCTGAAGGGAGAATGCCTCCCGCCTTGCGCAGTCCGGCCAGATAAGGCTCCGGATTGGGTTTGCAGCGGCTCACGTCGTTTGCACTTACCATCCACTCGGTGCGGAACAGGCCCGGATAGGCCTCCCGGAGGAAGTTCAAGAGTTTGTCGTGGCCCGAGCCGGTTACGACAATGGCCTCCATCCCTTTGGCGCGGACGGCTTTCACGGCATCAAGGGCACCGGGCATGGGTGGCATCCCGCCGCACGCATCAACAGTCGCACATTTGCGACGGTACATTGCATCAACCTCTTCCTGCGAAGCCTCACGATTGAAATATTTGCGTATCATCATCGCGATGAACTCGCGGCTGGAACGGCCCTCGGCGGCGTAAACTTCCGAAACGGGGATCTCGAATCCGTAATCTTCACGAAAACGGACAGACCAGCAGGCTGCGTGTCTCGACATCGAATCAAGGAGCACGCCGTCCATGTCGAACATTGCCAGTTTGAACATGCGCCCGTTCAGCATCTCTTGTTCCTTGGTCATATAAAGAAAGGCGCTTGCAGCAGGCAAACGCCGCTGCAAAGATAATCAATTATGGGATTATCGGGAAAACGGCCCGACTGAAAAAGGAAGAGCTGACACGACCCCGAAGATTGAACAATTTCGCGAAAATAGCCAAAAAGATTTTGATAGGGGCGCAATTCCCGTTATCTTCGTACTGTCAGGCATATTCCGACACCCATGAAAGTAACTTTTCAGATAGAATACCATACCAGCTGGGGCGAAAATCTCGCCCTTGTAATCGCAGATAAAAAATACCCGATGTCCTGGACCGAAGGCGCGGTCTGGACCGTGACCCTCGAGGGAATCAGCGCCTCTGCACTCAAGGACTATGGCTATGTTCTGGTTAAGGACGGCCTTGTCGAGCGCATCGAATGGACAAATCACCGCGCAGAAGTCGCCGCCGGCACAAAAACGGCCGTCATCAAGGACCGGTGGCTCGACTGCCCAATCCCGGGCTGTCCGTTCCCCCGGGCGCATCAGGCGGCCAAATTCGACCGGCCGGGATTCCGCGGAGCTGGGACGGCAGTTCCAATCTTCAGCCTGCGCACCGGGGCAGACTTCGGAATCGGAGAATTCAGCGACTTGAAACCCCTCGTTGACTGGGCGGCGAAAACCGGCCAGTGTGTGATACAGCTGCTTCCCATCAACGACACCACCAGGCGAGGAGAATGGGAAGACAGCTACCCATACAGCCCCGTCAGCAGTTTCGCACTACATCCGCTCTATATTCATCTTCAGGGACTCGGCATAATAGAAGACGCCGAATTCAAAAAGGAACAGGCCGCTCTCAACAGCCTGCCCGAGATTGACTATCCCCGCGTTTTCAAGGCAAAGATGGCTTACGCGCGCAAAGCGTTCGACGCCCGCGGAGCGAAAGATATGGCGCTCCCGGCCTTCAGGAAGTTTGTCAAAGAAAATGCTTTCTGGCTGGATGAATATGCACGGTTCTGTGCCGGAAGAGATGGCGACGCGCCTGAATTCCATCACTGGATACAGTTCCATCTGGACCTTCAGCTCAAGGAACAGGTCGGGTATGCCCGCGCAAAGGGCGTCTCATTGAAGGGCGACCTTCCCATCGGCGTAAGCCGTGACAGCGCTGATGCTTTCTTCCATCCCGAGCTTTTCAATCTTGACTCCAGTGCCGGCGCACCACCTGATTACTTCTCGGCCGACGGCCAGAACTGGGGCTTCCCCACCTACAACTGGAAAGAAATGGCAACGGATGATTTTGCATGGTGGAAGAAACGGCTGAAAAAAATGAGTGAATACTTCGACGCTTTCCGCATTGACCATATTCTCGGTTTCTTCCGCATCTGGGAAATCCCGCTGGGGCACAAAGGGCTGGAGGGCCACTTCAACCCCGCGCTTCCCTACCGCGCCGAAGAAATCCTCAAACAGCAACTCCCCCTCGAAGGGCTGTTTCAGGAAGACCCCCGCAATCCGGGATGTTATCAGCCGCTCATCTCGCCGGACACCACCGGCCTGGAATGGTGGCAGAAAGAGCGCTTCGACGCTCTCTATGCCGATTTCTTCTTTCACAGACATGACGAGTTCTGGCGCCGCAATGCGGAACGCAAGATTCCCGAGCTCTTGAGCGCAAGCGGAATGCTCGCATGCGGAGAGGACCTGGGAATGGTGCCGGACTGCGTTCCCGGAGTCATGGCCCACTGGAAGATTCTTTCGCTCGAGATGAGTATGATGGACAAAGGCCGCCCCTGGCCGAAAATGAGCGTGTGCGCAACGTCCAGCCACGATATGTCCACGCTCAGAATGCAGCACGCCGAAGCCGGAAAGGGGGACATGGCCCCGTGGGAAGTCAAGCGGGCCCTGTGGAATCATCTCAACTCGGAAAGCATGCTTGCAATCTTCCCTATTCAGGACTGGATTGCGCTTGACGAATCTCTTCGGAGGGAAGACTTCGGCGCCGAACGCATCAACCAGCCCTCAGACCCCGGCCACAAATGGAGGTTCCGTTTCCACCTGCCTCTCGAGACCCTGGCGAGCGACGCGTCCAGCCATCTGAATGCAGAAATCGCAGGCCTGCTGAAAGACAGCAATCGCTTTGAAACCGCCTCTCGGTAATTGTCAATTTCTGAAAAACCCACATATGAAGAATTGGAACCTTGTCCCGGTGCTGTTTGCCACCATCCTAACGGGCTGTATGCACAATTCCGCCACAGTCAGATATGATGGTGGCAAAGTCCGCCTTACGGCAGTCTCGGAAAACATAATACGGGTTGAGGCCGTTCCGGAGAGAGCCGCCTTCTCCAACGAAAAATCACTGTCCGTAATCGGGCGGAAAGCTGATTTCAATGCGGATATCCGCAAAAAGAGCGGGAATCTCGTCGTGAGCACCGGAAAGATTAGCGCAACAGTGGATGCCGTTACCGGACAGGTGTGTTTCTTCGATGCCGACGGCAAGGCGGTAACGTGCGAAGACCGCAGGGAATTCTCTCCGATTGAAGTAGAAGGAACAAAGGGCTGGACTGTTCGCCAGGTTTTCAATTCCGACACGGACGAGGGCTTTTACGGCCTCGGGCAGCACCAGGCCGACGAGTGGGATTACAAGGGGCGCAACGAAGAACTCTACCAGTACAACACCAAAATCAGCATTCCCTTCGTAGTGTCGTCAAAAAGGTACGGCATCCTGTGGGACAGTAACTGCTTCTGCCGTTGGGGAGATCCGCGCGACTACATGCAGCTTGACAAAGTATTCAAACTGTACGACAAGAACGGCGTAGCGGGAGCCCTGACCGGCACGTACATCCCGGCGAGCGGCGAGCGGCTGATTCGCAGGGAGACTGCCGTGAATCAGGAGTATCTGCGCACCCCGCAGTGCGATTCGGTGCTGAACGCCCCCCGGGACTTCGATTTCAACGGCTCTCGCGTTATATTCGAAGGCTCTATGGAAGCTTCCGAATCCGGGCTCTACCACTTCTACATGTACTACGCCGGCTATACAAAAGTGTTCGTTGACGGGATTCAAGTTATGCCGGACCTGTGGCGGACAGCCTGGAATCCGAACGGCAGAAAATTCGAATACCGCATTGACGCGGGAAAGACGGTTGACCTGAGGATTGAATGGGAGCCAGACGGCGGCACAAGTTACTGCGCACTGAAAGTCCTTCCTCCGGTAAACGAACAGGAACAGGGAAAAATGTCGTGGTGGGGCGAAATGCAGGACGGAATCGATTACTATTATATCGCCGGCGACGACCTGGACGGAGTGATTTCGGGCTACAGGTACCTGACCGGCAAGGCTCCGATTCTGCCGAAATGGGCGCTGGGCTACTGGCAGAGCCGCGAGCGCTACACAAGCCAGGAGCAGATTCTCGAGGTGCTGAGCGAATTCCGCAGAAGGGGCATCCCCGTTGACAATATTGTGCAGGACTGGCAATATTGGAAGCCCGACCAGTGGGGAAGCCACGAATTCGATGAGTCGCGCTTCCCCGACCCGAAGGCTATGGTGGACAGCATCCACGCGATGGGCGGACGCTACATGATAAGCGTATGGCCGAAGTTCTACGAAGGCACGGAGCATTTCGACGAATTCGATTCGAAAGGATGGATTTACCGTACCGCCATCGACGAAAAAGTCATTGATTGGCTTGGCTACAGCCAATCGTTCTACGACGCCTACAGCACCGGTGCCCGCAAACTGTTCTGGAAGCAGATGTACGAGCATCTCTACCCCATAGGGGTGGACGCGTGGTGGATGGATGCCAGCGAACCGAACATCCACGACTGCACCGATATGGATTACCGCAAGAAGATGGCTGGCCCGACCGCCCTGGGTCCGTCGACAAAATATCTCAACGCCTATGCTCTGATGAACGCAGATGCCATCTACAACGGGCAGCGTTCCGCCGACCCCGACAGGAGGGTATTCCTTCTTACGAGAAACGGTTTTACGGGCCTGCAGCGCTATTCCACTGCCTCGTGGAGCGGAGATATCGGCACCACCTGGCTGGATATGAAAGCACAGATTAGCGCGGGCCTCAATTACTGCATCAGCGGCCTGCCGTTCTGGGGGCAGGATATCGGCGGCTTCACTTCGGAGTTCCGGTTCCAGAGGGCCCAGGCTATTTTTGATGCCACGGGCAAGGAGAGCGATGACCTGAAAGAATGGCGGGAACTGAATACAAGATGGCATCAGTGGGGCGTTTTCTGTCCTCTCTATCGCGCACACGGCCAATATCCGTTCCGGGAGCCCTGGAACGTCGCACCCGAGGGGAGCGAAACCTATAATGCCATTCTTGCCGCGGACAGGATGCGATATCGCCTCATGCCGTATATCTACACCCTCGCGGCGAGGGTTCACTTCGAGGATTACACGATGATGCGGCCTCTGGTAATGGATTTTACTGACGACCCCGTCGCACGCAGCATCTCAGACCAATTCATGTTCGGGGACGCGATAATGGTCTGTCCCGTCTACGAGTACGGAGCCAGAAACCGGGAGGTCTACCTCCCTGCAGGCGGATGGTTCGACCTCAGCGACGGCCGCTATGTCAGCGGAGGCTCCGCCTTTACCGCCCCCGCTCCATATGACAAGATTCCGCTATATGCTCGTGCCGGACGCATAGTCGTGACCGGTAACGAGATATGCAGCACCGTCGAAATGCAAAAAGACCTGTGCATCAACATTTTCGGAGAAGGCAATGCGCAATTCAGCCTGTATTCCGATGACGCCCTTTCATACGCCTATGAAAAAGGCCGACACGCACACATCGACATGGTCTGGGATAACGACACCCGCACGTTGAGCCTGTCCGGGGTCAAAGGCTGCGCCGCCGAAATGCCGGATTACGGCTCATTCAAGATACGGCTGTTCACCCACAATGGCATTGCGACCTCATCCATCGCCTATGACGGGACAGAAACGGAAGTAAAGTTGTAAAAAACACCTGCTACTTATCCACTGACAGGCAGAACGGCACGAACGGGAGCCCGTCGGCGCCGGCAAGATTGCCGGGCACGAAATCGCCCCAACCATAACGAATGACCTGCGGGTCCGCCACTTCGGGTGAGCTGACAACGAGCCTGCCGTCTCTCCAGTTCATGTTCGCGCCCCCGACCGGATGGAATACTCCGTCGCCGCCCGCTATCTCCAAGCCGCGAATCTCCCTCATTCGGTTCAGTCCGTGGGGGCAGTTCTTTACATTGATAAGAAGAACGGACGGACGGGAGGCATCCTTTTCCACTCCCGTGGCCTCAGGGCTGTAGCAAACTATGCGGCTGAACCCATAATCCCGGTTGAGGGCCATATATGCGAGCCTCTTCCCGACAGGGCGTTTGAGGCACGGGTGGATATTGTTAATCTCATAAGAACGCACCAAGTCGTTCGTACATACGATTCCTCCGTTGGGAATCTGCTCTGCCGCTCTGTGCTGTGCCGCTCGAAGTTCCGCGGCCATCTCCTTCTGATTTCCGTCATAGAGGAATGGAGCTATCTCCACCTGGTAGAACGGCATTGCATTGCCGGCGTCTCCCCAGTCCTCACGCCACTGGCGCACGAGTTCCTTCATCCTTGGCACGAACTCTTCGTGTTTTCCTACGTTGCTGCATCCCTGATACCAGATGAATCCCTTTGCCGTATAGCCTTTGACAGGCTGCTCCATGCCGTTGTACATCACATACGGGCGAATATACTCGGGCTCGACCGACATTACGCTTGCGGAATCGCACGGCTCTGTGCCGAAACTTCTCACGGTTGCTTCGGGTAGCCAGCTTTCGACTCTCGCCCCGCCCCGCGGCAACGCAAGTATTCCGACCGGAACATCCAGGGTGCGGTTGAGCTGCTCTGCGAAGAAATAGGCCGTCGCGCTCATCTCCGCCACTCCGCCGGGAACGGCTTTTTCCCATCCGCGCGTAAATGCGACGTCGCTTGCCGGAGCGAATTGCGGATTGACGCCTACCGTAAACATTCGCACCCTGTCGGCCCCGGCGGGATTTGCCATCACCTCGCCCGCGCCCTCAACGGGACAGTTGAAGAAACCGCGGATGGGCATCTCCATATTGGACTGGCCGGAGGCGATCCACACTTCACCCACGAGCACATCTTCGATGACATAACTTTCTTTGGCGCATTTCACGCTGATGCTGTGATGCTCGTATGAGGCGGCCGGAGTTTCCACGAACACTTTCCAGACGCCGTCGGCGCCCACTTCGGCCGAGTACTTGTTCCGGTCCCAGGACGTGCGGACGGTGACTGTCTTTCCCGCATCCCCGTGGCCCCAGACAAGGGCGTCG
>JAZLKT010000038.1:0-2506 GCA_045597785.1 Candidatus Cryptobacteroides sp. | reverse complement strand
GGCGGGCATATTCCATCACGTCGCGCACGGGGCTCTTCGCACGGCCCATTATGCGCTCCATTCCGTATGTCGCGCCCAGATAGTGGCTGCGGTTGATGCCGAGCGAGCCGCCCACACCCACGAATATGTTCTTGGTGTAGTTGGCCATGCCTATCACTTCGTGAGGGACAACCTGGCCTATGCTGAGGATGAGGTCGAACGAAGGGTCGAGAAGAAGTTTGTTCACCTGGGCGGGCCAGCTGAAGTCGAGTTTGCCTTCGGACACTTCCCTGACGTATTCCGCCGGCACTTCGCCCACTGTGACGACGTCGTTGCGCCAGTCGTGCACGCGTATCAGGTCTGCGGGCAGATGGCCGAACATGGCGCTTATCTGCTCCGGGGTCATGGGCGAGTGGGTACCGAGTGCCGGCATCACGTCGGTAAGAGCCTCTCCGAAATAATCATAGACCATCTCGGTTATGGGCCCGGCGTACGAATTGGCCCTTGTAAAGTCGGGCGGAAGGGCAAGCACACGCTTCTTCGCGCCCATCGAGCCGAACACCTGCGCGAGAGCTGAGCGCACCTCGGCCGGTGTTATGACGTCTTCTTTGCCGCCTCTTGCGTAGTAAAGCATAAGCCGACTATCTCTTTACACGTGCGTTGCCCGCCCAGATGCTCCAGATCTGGTCTTCGTCGGCAGGCTGTGCATAGTCGGTGAGGAAAGTTGTTGCGAGAGCGCCGCTAGCCCAGCCGAACTGGATCCACTTTTCGCTCTCCCAGCCCTTGAGGATGGCGTAGAGCATACCGCCCACGAAACCATCGCCTCCGCCGATGCGGTCGAGCACGTGGATTTCGCGCGGCATCACCACCTGCCACTCGTCGCCTGCGAGCATAATCGCGCCCCAGTTGTGGCTGTTGGTATTGTTGACCTGGCGGAGCGTGGTGGCGAAGACCTTGGCGTTGGGGTACTGTGCCTTCACGCGGGTATTCATCTCCTTGAAACCGTCTATCTTTGCGGCGATATCCTTTCCGCCGGCCTCGGGGCCTTCGATGCCCAGGCAGAGCTGGAAGTCCTCTTCGTTACCGATGAGGATGTCGGCAACGGAGCATATCTCCGCGAAGATGTCGTGGAGTTCCTGCTCACGTCCCTTCCAGAACGAGGCGCGGTAATTGAGGTCGAAGCTGATGCGGGTGCCGTATTTCTTGGCGGCGCGGGCTATTTCGAGACAGAAGCGGCTGGTGTCGGGACTGAGGGCTGCGATGAGTCCGCTCAGGTGCACGATCTGCACGCCTTCGCTGCCGAAGATGCGGTCGAGGTCGAAGTCCTTCACGTTGAGAGTGCGGCCAACCTCGCCGGCGCGGTCGTTCCAGACGCGGGGTCCGCGCGAACCGTAACCGCTGTCGGCAATGTTTATCTGGTGACGGTAGCCCCAAGGGCCGCCCTGGGGAACTTCGGGTCCTTCGAAGTCCATTCCGCGGGCACGCAGATTGCTCTTTATGAACGCTGCGAACGGATTGCCTTCGACAAAGGCGGTGAGCACTTTCACCGGCAGGCCGAGGTACGAGGCTATGCTGGCCACATTCGTTTCGGCGCTGGTGGCCTGGAGCCTGAGGGTATCACTGCAATGGACAGGTTGTCCGTTTTCGGGGGTAACGCGGAGTCCCATGCTTGTAGGGACGAGAAGGGCATATTTGCAGCCCTGTCTGAGTTGAATTTCCATAGATAGAGTCTAAAAACAAAAATCAGACAAAATTAGTCATTATTTTCCTTAAAACCTTGGCCTCCGAAGGCTTGTTTCATACATATTATTATGGTAAATTTGTAGCTTGGATAAGTTTGGAATCAAAACAATACAAAATCATAAAAAAACTATGGCAAAAGAAAAGAAATTCATTACCTGTGACGGTAACCAGGCGGCGAGCAACATCGCTTATCTCTTCAGCGAGCACGCCGCCATCTACCCTATCACGCCTTCATCGACGATGGCTGAGAACATAGACGAATGGGCCGCTCACGGGAAGAAGAACCTCTGGGGAGAGACAGTCAAGGTGACCGAAATGCAGAGCGAGGCCGGTGCCGCAGGCGCCGTCCACGGTTCGCTTCAGGCAGGTGCCCTCACAAGCACCTTCACCGCATCGCAGGGCCTTCTGCTGATGATTCCCAATATGTACAAGATTGCCGGCGAAATGCTTCCCGCCGTGTTCCACGTTTCGGCACGCGCGCTCGCTTCGCACGCCCTCTCCATCTTCGGCGATCATCAGGACGTGATGGCATGCCGCCAGACCGGTTTCGCCCTGCTCGCTTCCGGCTCGGTTCAGGAAGCACAGGATATGGCAGCCGTCGCTCATCTGGCCACAATAAAGAGCAGCATCCCCTTCCTGCACTTCTTCGACGGTTTCCGTACTTCACACGAGATCCAGAAGATAGAGCTTCTCGACGAGGAGGCGCTCCGCGGAATGGTCAGCGAGAAATCCCTTGAGGCTTTCCGCCGCAAGGCCCTCAACCCCGACACTCCCGTCACCAAAG
>JAZLKT010000037.1:0-4959 GCA_045597785.1 Candidatus Cryptobacteroides sp. | reverse complement strand
TCCCCGCCAGCACTTCATAAAAGACCTGCCCATCGTTTATATCCAGACTGTTCTGGCAAAGAACGCCGCCGGACAGATGGAACTCAAGGGCCTTTTCATAGGCGACGACTGGGAGTGCTTCGCCAAGGCGGCCGCACTTTCGCTCGAGACCAATTTCATAATGGTCGAAAAGCCCATACGCAAATGCCTCGTCTGGCTCGATCCCGACGAGTTCAAGAGCACATGGCTCGGTAACAAGGCCGTTTACCGCACCAGGATGGCACTTGCCGACGGAGCCGAACTCATAGTCATGGCACCGGCCCTGAAGGAATTCGGCGAAGACCCCGCCATCGACGCACTCATCCGCAAATACGGATATAAAGGCACGCCCCACACCCTCGAGGCCACCAGGGCCAACAAAGACCTTCAGGATAACCTCGGTGCTTCGGCGCATCTTATCCACGGTTCGAGCGAAGGGCGTTTTACCATAACCTACTGTCCCGGGCCCGGTATGAGCAGGGAGGAGATAGAGGGCGTAGGCTTTCTCTGGGCTGACCTTGACGGAACGATGCGCAAATACAGGGTCTCTGCCTTGAAGGACGGCTGGAACACCGTCGACGGCGAAGAGGTTTACTACATATCCAATCCGGCGCTTGGCCTGTGGGCCCATCCCGACAGATTCAAAGACTAGCCGAATGAAGATAGTCATAGACGATAAGATTCCCTTCATCCGCGGCGTGTTCGAACCTTACGCCGAGGTGGAGTATCTGGCCGGAGCCAAAACGCGTCCCGAGGACGTGCGCGATGCCGATGCAATCATCACCCGCACCCGCACGGCCTGCGGCGAAGCGCTTCTGAAGGGCTCTTCGGTGAAGATAATCGCTTCGGCCACGATAGGTTTCGACCATATCGACACCGCCTGGGTCGAAGCGGCCGGCATAGACTGGACCAATTCGCCCGGATGCAACTCGTGGAGTGTCAAGCAGTACATTTCGAGCGTGCTCGTACGCCTCGCCCGCAAGCATTCGCTTGACCTTTCGCAAATCACGCTCGGCGTGGTAGGCGTGGGCAACGTCGGCCGTAAGGTCGCCGAGGCGGCGCAGATTCTCGGTTGTAAAGTGCTCCTGAACGACCCTCCGCGCGAAAGGCGCGAAGGCAGCGGCAGCTTCGTGTCTTTGGACGAGATTGGCGCGAAGTCGGATATTATCACCCTGCACGTGCCTCTTACCAGGGAAGGGGAGGATGCAACCTGGCATCTTTTCGACGCCGCAAGGCTCGCTGCCCTGCGCAAGGACCAGATTCTCATCAACTCGTCACGCGGGCCGGTAGTTGACAATTCCGCTCTCAAGGACGTCCTGCTCGCAGGGGGCATCAAAGCCGCCGTGCTCGATGTCTGGGAGACGGAGCCGGAACTCGATCCCGCCCTTGTCCGTGCACTCGATTACAGCACACCGCACATAGCCGGTTACAGCGCCGACGGCAAGGCGAACGGCACCACGATGAGCGTACGCGCCGTTGCCGCCAAACTCGGTCTTCCGCTTACTGAATGGACCGCCGAAGGCGTGCCCGCACCGCCGCAGAGCCTCTCGTTCGAGATTGAAGCCGGCGGAAAGACCCTTCAGGAAGTGCTCTCTGAGGCTATCCTCCATACATATGACGTTGAGGCCGACAGCGAGGCCCTCCGCTCCGAACTTTCTGCGTTCGAACGATTGAGGGGCGATTACGCGATACGCCGCGAGCCCCGCGCATTCACCGTCACGCTCCGGGGTGCCACCCCCGAAATGGCCGAACGTCTTGAAAAACTCGAATTCAAAGTACAACAAACAATATGAAAGAATTATCTGATATCGGACTTATAGGTCTTGCCGTAATGGGCGAGAACCTTGTGCTCAACATGGAAAGCAAAGGCTTCCGCGTGAGCGTATTCAACCGCACGGTTGAGAAGGTTGACAAATTCATCGGCGGTCGCGGTGCGGGCAAGAACTTCTACGGCGCACACAGCCTCGAGGACTTCGTCGCATCACTCAAGACCCCCCGCAAGGTCTTCCTTATGGTAAAGGCCGGACAGGCTGTGGACGACTTCATCGAGAAACTCATCCCCGTGCTCGAACCCGGTGATATCATCATCGACGGCGGCAACACCCATTTCCCCGACACCGCACGCCGCACCGCATACGTGGAGAGCAAAGGCCTCCGTTACATCGGAACAGGTGTGTCCGGCGGCGAGGAAGGCGCCCTCAAGGGCCCTTCGATGATGCCCGGCGGCTCGCCCGAGGCCTGGCCTTACGTAAAGCCCATCTTCCAGGGCATCTGCGCAAAGGTGGCCGACGGCTCTCCCTGCTGCGACTGGGTGGGCGAAGGCGGCGCAGGCCACTTCGTGAAGATGGTGCACAACGGCATCGAATACGGCGACATCCAGCTCATCTGCGAATGCTACCAGATTATGAAGGACATCCTCGGCATGACCAACGAAGAAATGCACGAGACCTTCGCAGAGTGGAACAAGGGCGACCTCGACTCTTATCTGATCGAAATCACACGCGACATCCTTGCCAAGAAGGACGAGGAGGGCAAGTACGTGCTTGACTATATCCTCGATACCGCAGGCCAGAAGGGAACCGGCAAATGGACAGCCATCTCCGCCCTCGACCAGGGTGTTCCCCTTACGCTTATCGGCGAGTCGGTGTTCGCACGCTGCCTCTCCGCACAAAAAGAGGAGAGGGTTCAGGCTGCCAAGATACTCCAGGGCCCCAAACCGGCGAAGTTCACCGGCGACCGCAAGGCCTTCCTCGAAGACCTCCGTCGTGCCCTTTTCGCCGCCAAGGTGGTTTCGTACGCGCAAGGTTACGCCCTTATGCGCGCTGCCGCCAAGGAATACGGCTGGAACCTCAATTACGGTGGAATCGCCCTTATGTGGAGGGGTGGATGCATCATCCGCAGTGTGTTCCTCGGCAAGATCAAAGAAGCCTTTGACAACAACCCCGACATCGCAAACATCCTTCTCGACCCTTACTTCTGCGGCAAACTCGCCGAGGCTCAGCAGGGCTGGAGGAATGTCATTGCTGCGGCTGTGGTGAACGGTGTTCCCGCACCCTGCCTGAGCGCTGCGCTCGAGTATTACGACGGCTACCGCACCGACAGGCTTCCCGCCAACCTCCTCCAGGCCCAGAGGGATTTCTTCGGCGCCCACACCTACGAGCGTACCGACAGACCCCGTGGAGAGTTCTTCCACACCAACTGGACTGGTCACGGCGGAGATACCGTAGCCGGTACATACATCGCATAATCACCTTCACCCGCCGGGCTCCCCGGAACCCGGCGGGTTTTAACTTAACATAATAAACAACACTATGACAATTGGAAAGTATTCATTCGGAGTAGGTGACCGCTTCGCTCACGAAGGCGTCAACCAACTCAAAGCACTCATCAAGGCCGAGGAACTCTTCGGAGTACATTTCGACCCGGTGTGGAACAAATCGAACCGCGAACATCAGATAGTGGGCACCGAGCCCGGCCAGACACGCCGCGAGGCAGACGAAGCCGTCCGCGCTCTCGGCTACAAAGGACAGTACTTTGTCGATGCCGACCACATCAACCTCGGCAACGTTGACCGTTTCATCGAGGCTTCCGACTTTTTCACAATCGACGTGGCCGATTACATCGGCAAGACAGGCTCGCTCGAAGAGCGTTACCTCGGCGCCGTGAAAGAGGCCGGCCGCATCTACCGCCATATTGCATCGAAGAAGGGCGAAGGCAACTTCGTCACCGAGGTGTCGATGGATGAGGTTGACGAGGCACAGACTCCCGAAGACCTGCGCTACATCCTTCGTGAAATCGCACGCGAAGGCATTCCGGTCCAGACCATCGCTCCCAAGTTTACGGGCCGTTTCAACAAGGGCGTGGATTATGTGGGAGACCTGGCGGTATTCGAGAAGGAGTTCGAGCAGGATCTCCTTGTAATAGACGAAGCCGTGAAACTGTACGGCCTTCCCGAAAACCTCAAACTCAGTATCCATTCCGGTTCGGAGAAGTTCAGCATCTATCCCATCATGGGCCGTCTGCTTAAAAAGTACGACAAGGGTATCCATATCAAGACCGCAGGCACAACCTGGCTCGAAGAGAACATCGGCCTCGCGCTTGCCGCTCCAGAGGCGCTTGACCTTGCCAAGAGAATCTACGTACAGGCACTCGGCCGCATGGACGAACTTACCGTTCCCTACGCAACCGTCATCGACGTGGATGTGACCAAACTTCCTTCTCCAGAAGAAGTGGCGGGGTGGTCTGCCGAAGACTATGCACGCGCACTGCGCCACAATCAGGCCGATCCCAAATACAATCCTTCGCTCCGCCAGCTCATACACGTAAGCTACAAGCTTGCCGCCGAGATGGGTGACGAGTACTACCCGGCCCTTGAGAAATATGCCGACGTAATCGGCGACCAGATAGAGGCCAACCTCTGCGAAAGACATATCAAACGCTTGTTCGACAAATAATTATGAAATACTCTTTTGACGATTTGAAGGGCCGTACCGCCGTCATTACCGGTGGCTTCGGCGTTCTCGGTTCGGCGCTCACACGCGGTCTAGCCGAAGCCGGTGTAAACATCGCTGTCATCAGCCGCAGCAAGGACAATCCCGAAAAGGGTGCCGCCCTCGCCAGGGAATTCGGAATCAAATGCCTCGGAATCAGTGCCAGCACCCTCGACAAAGAGGCCCTGGAGGCTGCCCGCGAGCAGATTCACGCAGAACTGGGCAAGATTGACATCCTTATCAACTGCGCCGGAGGCAACTCGCCCAAGGCTACCTGCGCCGTGGAGCAGATGGACAAGGATACACCTCTGGACCAGAGCTTCTACGGTCTTGACCTGGAAGGGTTCCAGTTCGTGTACGACCTCAATTTCAAGGGGACCCTGCTTGCCACGATGGTGTTCACCACCGATATGATTGAGGCTGGCAAGGGCGTTGTCCTGAACGTTTCTTC
>JAZLKT010000036.1:0-4715 GCA_045597785.1 Candidatus Cryptobacteroides sp. | reverse complement strand
TTGAAATCAAGTTCGTATGCGGGGATGTCAATTTGAATGTACTCGCCGCTCTTGAATTCGAGATTCTCGCCTTCGGGGAGCTTGACGGTGAATTCCTTGATGAAGGTTGCTACGTTGTCGTTCGAGATAACCTCGCATTCGAGCTTCTTGACGCTCAGGGCGCTTTCGGCAACCTTTATCTTGAGGTTGTCCTTGACCTTGACCTGGCATCCGAGCCTCCAGCCTTCCTTAATCTGCTTGCGGTTGAAGAAACCGACCTCGGTGGGAAGAATCTCACCGCCGCCTTCTTCCACGATAACCTTGCACTGACCGCAGTTGGCCTTTCCGCCACAGGCGGAGGGGAGGAAGATCTTCTGCTCGGCGAGTGTGCCCATAAGGTTGCCGCCGGGCTGGACGTCAAGCACTTTCTTGCCGTCGTTTATTTCGATCTTCACGGTACCCTTCGGGGTGATGGCAGACTTCACGATAAGAAGTATTGCCACGAGCACGATGATCACTACGACCATCAGAACCATTGCGCTGACTAATGTATTTGTCATTGTTGTGTCCTCCCGTTAAAGTGCTATACCCATGAATGCCATGAAGGCGATACCCATAAGACCTACAGTGATGAAGGTGATGCCTATGCCCTTGAGGCCGGCGGGAACATTGCTGTAGGACATCTTCTCGCGTATCGCTGCAAGGGCCACGATGGCAAGGTACCAGCCTATGCCGCTGCCCAGTGCGTAAACGGCGCTTTCACCCACGTTGACGAAGTCTCTCTGCTGCATGAACAGCGAGCCGCCGAGGATGGCGCAGTTAACGGCGATAAGCGGAAGATATATACCCAGGCTCGAATAGAGCGAGGGGAGGAACTTCTCGACTATCATCTCGACCAACTGTGTGAAGGCCGCGATTACCGCGATGAAGATGATGAAACTCAGGAAGCTCAGGTCGACCTCTGCGAACTTGGGGCCGAGCCAGGCGAGTGCACCGGGCTTGAGCACGTATGTGTTCAGCAGATAGTTGAGCGGAAGAGTGCAAAGGAGCACGAATATGACGGCGAGGCCGAGGCCGTTGGCCGTCTTGACATTTTTGGATACTGCCAGGTATGAACACATACCGAGGAAGTATGCAAAAATCATATTGTCAACGAAGATTGACTTTACGAATAAGCTTATATATTCCATATTCAGTACGTGTTAGGGTTATTTCTCCTGGAGGTCCTTGTCGATGCTGCGGTGTACCCAGATGATGCATCCGAGGATGATCAGGGCCATCGGGGGCAGAATCACGAGACCGTTGTTTACATAGCCGAGAGCGGAGAGCACCGGATATCCGAAGAGGGTGCCGCTGCCCAGCAGCTCGCGGACGAATGCCACGATTACGAGTATCATACCGTAGCCGAGTCCGTTTGCAAGACCGTCAAGCAGCGAGGGAACCGGCTTGTTGCCGAGTGCGAAGGCCTCGATGCGTCCCATGACTATACAGTTGGTGATGATGAGTCCGATGTAAACGCTGAGCTGCTTGTCGATTGCATACGTGGCCTCGAAAGCCTTGAGGAACTGGTCTACGAGGATAACCATAAGCGCAACGACAACAAGCTGTATGATGATGCGCACGCGGTTGGGAATGGTCTTGCGTATGAGCGAGCAGACAAGGCTTGAAAGACCTGTCACGATCGTTACGGAAAGAGCCATTACAAGTGCACCCTTGAGCTCGACGGTAACTGCGAGCGAAGAGCAGATGCCGAGCACGAGGACTGTTATAGGATTGCCCTTGAATATCGGCTTCAATACTGTATCTTTCATTTTTCCCATTGCTTAGTCCTCCGAAGTTGCTGCCAGAACGGGTTTGTAAGCGTTCATCCACTCTGCGATGGCTGCGCTCAGGCCCTTGCTGGTCATTGTTGCACCTGAAATAGCATCTATGGCATTGTCGCGGCCTTCGGCAGCGTCGCCCTTGAGAATCTCGAAAGGCTTCTCGGCTGCGAAGTCCACGCTCTTGCCGCTGAATTTAGCACGGAACGAAGGATCGTCCTTGATTTTACCACCAAGACCGGGGGTCTCGCTTTCGTGGTCGAAGTATGCTCCGGCGATGGTCCGCAGGTCGCTTTCGAATGCGATGTAACCCCAGATGGGGCCCCAGAGACCGGCACCGTAAACGGGAACTACGCTGATTCCGTTCGTGAACTTGTAAACCGGGAGTGCAAGATTCTGCTCGCCGTTCTTGATACGGTAGTTCAAAGCCTTGAGCTGTGAAGTCGAAGTAACGGCGGGTTCGCCTGCGAGGTTCTGCTCGAAGAACTTGATGGTTTCGGCATTGCCGATTTCCTGCCAGTGCTCCTTGGTGCCGAACTGTGCGGCGGTAAGAATCTGGCTGATGGTTTCGGCCTTTTCATTTGCTGCCTGGGCGGGGCCGAGCTTCTGCGATACGAATGCAAGGATAGCCGCCACCAGTACACACACGACTGTCGTGTAGATGACTGTATATACGTTATTGTTTGTATTCATAACTAGGCTGCAATTGATTTTTTGAACTTACGGGAGATATGCACGCTGGTGACGCAGTGGTCGATGAGCGGTGCAAAGGTGTTGCCCAGCAGGATGGCCAGCATCATGCCCTCGGCATAGCCGGGGTTGAAGAGGCGGACAACCACGCAGACAGCTCCGATGAAGATACCGTAGATCCACTTGCCGGCCTCGGTCTGTGCGCTTGTCACAGGGTCGGTTGCCATGAATACGGTACCGAATGCGAAGCCGCCCATAACGAACTGGTAGTAGAATGGGATGTCCGTGCCGCCGCAGAGGTTTGCAAGGATTCCGACAAAGCTTGCGCCGAGCACGGAGCCGAGCATAACCTTCCAGCTTGCCACCTTGGTCCAGAGAAGGATTATGGCGCCGAGAAGTATGGCGATGACCGAAGTTTCACCTACGGAACCTGCGCATCCGCCCCAGAAGAGGGTCCAGAAGTCGAGTGCGCCTGCGCCCTGCTCGGCTGCAACCACGAGGGGAGTGGCTCCGGTGAATGCATCGGGAGCGCCTGCAACCCATACGCTGCTGCCTGACATACTGTTAGGGTATGAGAAGAACAGGAATGCACGTGCAAGAAGAGCGGGATTCCAGATGTTCATTCCTGTGCCTCCGAACACTTCCTTTCCGAACACCACTGCGAATGCAACTGCAACTGCAAGCATCCAGAGGGGAGTCGTTACGGGAACGATGAGGGGGATGAGGAAACCGCTCATGAGGTAACCTTCGTTCACTTCCTCGCCGCGTATCTGTGCGCTGGCAAATTCGAAGAACAGACCGACTACATAGGAAACGATGTAGAGGGGAAGGACTTTGAGGAATCCGTACCAGAACTCCTGGAGGATGTTCCAGTCGGTGCCGTTTGAGAGCGAGTGCTGGTAGCCCACGTTCCACATGCCGAATACGGCGGCGGGAATGGCGGCGATGAGGGCGATGATGATGATGCGCTTGAGGTCCACGCAGTCACGGACGTGAGCACCCTTGCGGGTTACGGTTCCGGGAACGTGAAGAAATGTCTCAAAGGCATCGACGGTGGAGTGCAGCCAGTAGAGCTTTCCTCCCTTTTCAAATACTTTCAACATAATCTTTAAGCCATTTCTTTGAGCATCAGGTCAATGCCTTTTGCGATGATATCCTGGATGTAGTTCTTCGAAGGATCCACGTACTCGCACAGGGCGAGGTCCTCGGGAAGGACTTCGTAGATGCCGAACTTCTCCATCTTCTCGATGTCTCCGGCAAGGCAGGCCTTGGTGAGGTAGAGAGGATAGATGTCCATGGGAAGAACCTTTGCGTAATAGTTGTCATTCATGATGAATGCGCGGGGGCCGCCGTGCAGGCAGGTGTCGAGGTCGTACTTGCGCCAGGGGGTGAGCCAGCTGAAGTAAGTGTGGTCGGTGCTGAACTGCTTGTAGCGCAGAGGCCTTATCCAGCCGAAGAGCTCGGGCTCGGTACCTTCGCGCAGGATGGTTATCTGGTTGTCATAGAAACCGAGATACCCTTCGGCGCCGACAGTCTCGCCGGTAAGAATGTTGCCGCTGACTATGCGGATGTCTCCGGTGCAGGTGCCGTAGTGGCCCTGAATCGCCTTGACGGGCATGCCGGGAACGGTTTTGATGTAGCAGGGCTCGATGGCCATAGGGCCGCAGATGGCGACCTTGCGGCTTGCGTCGTACCTGCCGCTGAGGAAGAGTTTTCCGATGGCTGCGAGGCCGGGCAGAGAAACGGTCCATACGGTCTCATCCTTGCGGATGGGGCTGATGTGGCTGATCTGTACGCCTACGTTGCCGGCAGGGTGCTTGCCTTCGAAGAAATGTCTGGTGCAGCCTTTGAGCTTTTCGAACTGCGAACCGCTGTAGGTCTTCGCATCAAAGCTTACGTGCACCTCGGCAATCTTTGCAAGAGCATCGATGGCGGCCTGGATGGCTGCCGTTTCGGCGCCGAAGCACAAAGTGCTGTCCGCTGCGAGCGGGGCGCTGTCGAATGCCGACACGAAGATGCCCTTGGGCTGAACGCAAGGGTTGGCGATGATTCCGTAGGGACGCTGGATGAGCCAGGCCCACAGACCGCTGCGAAGGAGTTCGGCCTTCACCTGGTCTGCGTTGAGCTCTGCGGCTGCCTTCGCTCCGAAATCGAAATACTTCTGCTCCTGGTCGGCCTCGATGAGGACGGCGAGGAGTTTCCTCTTTTCGCCTCTGACTACCTGTT